>NZ_JBFBJY010000010.1:0-166172 GCF_040702125.1 Kitasatospora sp. NPDC085895
ACGGCAACTCCAAGATGAGCCGCAACATCGTCGTCGAAGCCCTCTGGCGCGTCACCACCTGGGGCATCGGCTCCCGCATCGACAAGATCACCGGCGCGGTCTCCGGTGCGGTCGCCGGCGGAGCGAAGAACGCGGGCGGGAGCGCGGGCGGGAGCGCGGGCGGGAGCGCGCGCAGCAAGGCGGACGCGAACTAGTGCCGCATCAGGCAACGTTCGCCCTGGTGACGACTTCGCGTAGCCGTTCGTCGGCGGCGTGCTTGTTCCGCCAGATGATGTAGCGGCGGATCATGCTGCCCTGCTCCTTGTGGCTGGAGTGGTCGGTGCCGTCGAGGGCGAAGTAGCGCAGGGCGGTGAACTGGGCCTCGATCCGGTTGAGCCAGGAGCTGTTGGTCGGGGTGTAGGCGATCTCCACGTTGTTCGCCACCGCCCACGCCCCGACCCGCTGGCAGCGCTTGGTCGTCAGGTGCGGCGAGTAGTTGTCGCAGATGATCGCGATGTGCATGTCCGCCGGGTGCAGCGATCGCAGGTAGCGGCAGAATTCCAGGAACTTGGAGCGGTTCTTGGTCTTCTTGACGTGGCCGTAGAGCTGGTCCTTGCCGAGGTCATAGGCGGCGAACAGGTGCCGGACCCCGTGCGGTCGGGTGTAGGTCGCCCGTCTTCGGGGCCTGGGATCACGGTCGGGGTCTTTGTGGCGGCCGCCTCGCTCCGCCCACTGCCGGCCGGGGTGGGGCTGGAGGTTGAGCGGCCCGAACTCGTCGAGACAGAAGACGACTTCGGGCTCACCTTCTTCGGGTATGACCTCGCCGTCGGCGATCGCGTAGAGGTGTTCGACGCGGGCCTTCTTGGCCGCGTAGTCGGGATCCTTCGAGGTCTTCCAGGTCTTCACGCGTTGAAAGGAGACGCCCTCCTCGCGGAGCAGGACCCGAAGGCCCTCGTGGCTGATGTCGTCGACCACCCCCTCGGCGACCAGGAAGTCGGCCAGCTTGGCCAGGCTCCAGGTCGAGAACGGCAGGCCGTGCTCGGCCGCCTGGACCTGGCGATCTTCTTGATCTCCCGGCGTTCGGGCAGCGTGAAGGTCCTCGGCCGACCGCCCCGGTACTTCGGATAGAGCGAGTCGAAGCCGTCGGCGTTGAAGTTGTGGATCACGTCGCGGACCCGGTCGGGGCTGGTGAACGTCACCTCGGCGATCTTCGCCACGGGCATGCGCTGGGCGGAGAGCAACACCATCTGGGCCCGCCGCCAGGTGACCACCGAACCGGTGCCCCGGCGGACGATCCGCAGCAGTCGTCTGCCCTCGTCGTCATCGATCTCCCGGACCTGTACGCGTTCAGCCACGTGATCATTCTGACCGCCCGGAGCCACCAGCCGCAGCATCCGGGCGCCTCGTCACAAGAGGGCGAAGGTTGTCTGATGCGGCACTAGGCCCTCGCCCGTCGGAGCGGGTGCGGGGCACCACCGGCGGGGCGAGCATGGGGCTGGGTCACGCAGGGTGCCCGCTCGCGGAGGGAGCCGGTGTGGCAGCGTCGCAGCAACCGGGGATGCGGGCCAGGGCGGCCGAGAAGGCCAGGTCGCTCAAGGCGGTACCCGACCGCGTGCCGCTGATCGGCCGCGCGCTGCACCAGGTCGTCCGGGTCAATCTGCTGGACTGCGCCACCCGTCTGGCCGCACAGGCCTTCCTGAGTGCGCTGCCCGCGCTGATGGCACTGGCGGTGTTCGCCCCGGCCTCGATCAAGGAGGGCGTGGTCTCGTCCCTGCGCGAGCAGCTCGGCCTGAAGGGGGCGGCGCAGCAGCAGGTGGCGCAGTTCCTGGACACCGGGCACGACGACGGGGTCTCGCAGAGCTTCGGCGCGGTGGGCGTGATCATCACCCTGCTGTCCGCGACCGCGCTGAGCCGCGCCGTGCAGCGGGTGTGCGAACGCTGCTGGGAGCTGCCGAAGGCCTCGCACCGGATCACCGCCTGGCGCTGGCTGACCTGGCTGCTGGTGTGGCTGGTCGTGCTGGTGTTCCAGCACGCGCTGCACGACGGCTTCGGCGCGGGTCTGTGGCTGGGCATCCCGCTGACCTTCGTGATGGACGCCGCGCTCTGGTGGTGGACGCAGCACCTGCTGCTCGCCGGGCGGATCGCCTGGCGGCTGCTGCTGCCGGGCGCGCTGCTGTGCGGGGTGGCCGTGGTGGGGGTGGCCGCGGCGGCCGCGGTGTACCTGCCGCACGCGGTGACGCAGAGCGTCAGCCGGTTCGGCCCGTACGGGGTGGTGTTCACGCTGCTGTCCTGGCTGATCGTGATGTTCACCGCGGTGACGTTCGCGATCGCGCTGGGCCGGGTGCTGACGCAGGAGCCGGGGGTGGCGGCGCTGCTGGGCGTCGAGCCGACCGCCCCACCGGGGTCCCTGGCGGGCACCGGGACGGCGGGAGCACCGGCGGGCGCGGGGTCGGCCGGAGGGGCCGGAGGGGCCGGCACGACGGGTACGGCGGGAACGGCCGGAGCCGGGCCGGGGGCCGCGGGGGAACAGAACGGCGGCTCCCCGCCGGGCTCCGCGGCGGGCCCGGCCCCCGGTTGAGGCGCCGGACACGGCGAGGCCCCGCCGTTCCCGCCACGAGGGCGGGGACGGCGGGGCCTCGGTTCCGGTCCGCGGGTGTCCGGTCCGCAGGTGTCAGAGGATGCGGGTCAGCCTCGACAGGATGGACGGCGGGGCCAGGTCGCCCTGCAGGGTGACGGGCACCTCGATCCGGCCCTCGCCCTCGCCCGCGGAGAGGGTGCCGACCTGGGTGCCTGCCTTCACGGTGTGGCCGAGCTTGGTGGCGTCCAGGGTCAGCGTGGCGGTGATGCCCGACCAGCCGGCGACGGTGAGCTCCTTGGCCGCGACGATCGGCACCGAGCCGCCGAGTCCGTCTTCGACCCGGCCCACGACCTGGCCCTGCTTGGCGAGGGTCTCGCCCCGGAGGCCGTTCTGCACCGACTTGATGATCTTCAGGCTGGGCGCCTGGGCGACCTTGGCCAGGTCGACGCCGGCGACGGCCGGCTGCCGCAGGGTGACGCCGATGATCGTCCGCTTGGTGCCGCCGATCTCCTTGACCGCGGCCCACATCAGCGCGGACTGCGCCGCGGTGGAGGAGCCCGTCTTCACGCCGATGACGCTGCCGCGCTCGGTGAAGACCAGGTCGTTGGTGTTCGGGATGCGCACGTTGTTGTACCGCATCTCCGGCTCGGCGACGATCTGCCGGAAGACGTCGTCCTGCATGGCCTTCTCGGCCAGCTTGAGCTGGTCGGTCGCGGTGCTCTTGGTGTCGTCGTTGTAGCCGGCCGGGTCGGCGTAGGTGGTGCTGCCCATGCCGAGCTTGGCGGCCTCGGCGTTCATCTTGGCGACGAAGGCCTCCTCCGAGCCGGCGTCCCACCGCGCCAGCAGCCGGGCGACGTTGTTGGCCGAGGGCAGCATCAGCAGCTCCAGCGCCTGGTACTGGCTGAGCTCCTGTCCCTCGGTCAGCTGGGCGCGCGACTGGTCCTTGTCGGTGGACTCGGTGGCGGCCGCCTTGTCGACCTTGATCTTCGGGCCGCTCTCGCCCTTCTTGAGCGGGTGCGCCTTGAGGATCAGGTAGGCGTTCATCACCTTGGTGACACTGGCGATGGACACCGGCGTCTGCTCGCCGGAGGTGCCGACGGTGCCGACCCCGATCACCGCGGCGGCGGACTGGCCCTTGGCCGGCCAGTCCACGGCGAGCTGGTCGCCCTGGAAGGTGAAACCGGTGGGCAGGCCGAGCTCGGTCTCCGGGTCCGGGAGCGGGCGCAGCAGTTGGACGACCACCAGGATGCCGAGCACGAAGGCGAGGAAGACGCTCCAGATCGCCGTCCGCTTGGCGGCGCGGCGCAGCGGGCTGGCCGGACGGGCGCTGAGGGTGGCGAGCACCTCCATCGCCTCGATGGTGTTCTCCGGCAGCGGGACAGGCGCCGGCACGGGGGCCGGGTCCGGCGCGGACAGCGGAGGCGGAGGCGGCGGCGGGGTCGGGGTCGGCCGGGACTCCGGACGTGCCGGGGCGGGGCGGGGCTCCGGCTCGGCCGCAGGGGCCGAGGCCGGGCTGCCGGCCGGCTTGCGGGTGTCCTTGAGGGCGGCACCGGCCACCTCGCGGCTGTCCCGCATGGCGAGGCGCGGGTCGGTGGACTTCCCCGAGGGCTTGTCGGGGTCCTCGGCCGGGGCGGCGGGAGAGGCGCCTGCGGGCGTACGGGCCTCGGGAGGCAGGCGGAGCGCGCGGGTCGCGTTGTCGACGCGGAGGCGCAGCGCGCGGGTCGCGTTGTCGACGGGGGCGGCGGCCTCCGGGCCCTTCGCGGGCTCCTTCTCGCTCTCGCCCTCGGCCGCACCGGCGTCGGTGCCGGCGTCGCCGTCAGTGCCGGTGCCGGTGTCGGTGTCCTTGTCGGCGGCCGGGGCAGCGGTCTTCTCGCCGGCGGTCTTCTCGCCGGCGGCCGGCGCCGACGGGGCGTCGGCGGCCTTGCGGGCCTCGGCGGGGAGCCGGAGCGCGGTGGTGGCGTCCGGGGCGGGCGTCGCCGCGGACGCCTTCCCGGCGGCGCTCTTCTCCGCGCCGTTCTTGTCGGCGCCGTTCCCCTCCACACCGCTCTTCTCCGCGCCGCTCTTCTCGGCGGGCTTGCGGGTCGCGTCGGCGGGGAGCCTCAGCATGGTGGTCACGTCGCTCGGCGGCTGGTCGCCGACCCCGGCGACCTCGGCGGCCTTGGCGGAGCCGGCGGCGGGGGCGGGGGCGGCGGCCTTCCGGACCTCCGGGGGGAGACGCAGTGCGGTGGTGGCGTTGTCCACCGGCAGCCGGAGCGTGGTGGTGGCCTTGTCCCCGGCCGGAAGGCGGAGGTGGACGGTGGAGCCGCCCGCAGCGGCCGCCGCGACGGCGACCTCCTCGTCGGAGTCGGAGTTGGAGTCGGAGTCGGAGTCGGCACCGGAGTCGGCGTCACTGTCGGCGTCCGCGTCCCCGTCGGACGCGCCGTCGTCCTCTGCTTCCCCGTCGGACACCGCTTCCCCGTCGGACGCTTCCTCGCCCTCGGACGCTGCGTCGCCGTCCTCGTCCTCCGGCCGGTCGGCCGCGGCGTCACCGGCGTCCGGCTCCGCAGCCTCCGGCTCGGCGGCGTCGGACCCGGCAGCCTCCGGCTCGGCGGTGGCCGCGGGCTCGGTCCGGTCCGCGGACTCGGGAGCCTTCGCCGGCTCGGTGCTGCGCACCGGTGCGGTCCCCTCCTTCGTCTCCGAACCCTCGGCCGCCCCGTCGCGCCGCCCTGTGTCGGGGGACTCGCCCACTGACCCTCTCCTCCTCGTCCGCCCGGCGGACCGGCTGCCCGCCTCGGCCGGCGGGCCGAGGGCCGCGCCGATCCTTCATTTTTTCCTACGGGTTCTCGTCCCGTCGGGATGTCTGTACAGTCTCCGCCACCGGTGGCGCGTCAGTCGCGCACACCCCGCCCGACCGGCCGTTTTTCTGCCCGTCCGGGCCCGTCCCCGGCTCAGACGCCGGGCCGCGGGGCACCGGTTCCAGCCTGCCGTGCCAAGGTCACGATTCGGAGGCGTACTCGACAAGCCTGTGTGAGAGGCGTCACGCTGTCTGTCATCCACGCGGGGAGGCTTGGATGGGCAGGAGCCGCAGAACAATTCCCGAGGAGCTGTTGCTGCTCGCACTGGACCCGGCCACGGGTACCACTGCGCAGCCCCAGACCCTCGACCTCGGACTCGCCGGGGCACAGCTGGTCGAGCTGTCCCTGGCCGGACGCATCGCCCCGGACGGGGACCGGATCGCCGTGGTTCTCGCACGGCCGACCGGTGATCCGACCCTCGACCACGCCCTGGAACTGCTGCGACGGCGCGGCAGTGCGGTCCGGGCGTCGCACTGGATCGGCGGGCCCCGGTTGGGCCTGCGGCAGACGTACCTGGCGCACCTGGAGCGCTGCGGCATGGTGACCGCCGTGGCGGGCCAGATGTGCGGAGTGCTGCCGACGACGCGTTACCAGGCGTCGGACGACTGCACCAACGCCGCGATCAAGCAGCGTCTGGACACCGCGATCCGCACCGGCGTGCCGCCGGACCCGCGGACGGCCGCGCTGGCCGCGCTGGCGCACGCGGTGGGTCTGGGCAAGCACCTCTACCCCGGCAACGAGGGCCGTTCCTCGCGGTCCCGGCTGCGGGACCTGATCCGCTACGACCCGCTCGGCGGGATGGTGGCGCACGCGGTGATGGACGTGCAGAACGGTCTGCCGGCCCAGCAGAACCGCGGTGCGGCCCCGGCGGCGGGCGGGCGTCCTGCGCCGGCGAGGCCGGCCGCGGGCGGGCACCCGGTCGTCACCCGGGTGGGCGCGCGTTGATCGGCCCGCGCCGTAGGTGAGTGCGTGAGGGGCGGCCCGTCCGGCAGGAAGACTGCCGGACGGGCCGCCCCTCCGCGTGTCACCCGCCGTCCGGGCGTTCGGGGCGCCGTGGCGGGGTAGGAGTGCGGACACCGCGCCGGGGCGGGCTTTTACCGCGCGCGACGACCAAGTGCAAGGCATGCCATCCCGATTACACACTTTTCCGATGATCTGTTCTAGTCCGCTGGGAGGATTCGCCCGCATGGAGCAGAGACAAGATGGCATGCTCTCCACGTCAGGGGGGGTTGGTACCAATTTCCACACTGTTCCGAGGCGCAGCGCTGCCGTCTGTGCCAGAGGTCCGGCCGGAGGTCGATGTGTCCGCCAGCGTCAATCCCACCGTGCGCCGCCGCAGGCTCGGCGCCGAACTCCGGCGCCTGCGCGAGCTCAAGGGCATGACCGCGGAGGAGGTGGCGGGCCGCCTGATGGTCTCCCAGTCGAAGATCAGCCGGCTGGAGAACGGTCGGCGCAGCATCAGCCAACGTGACGTCAGGGACCTGTGCGACGTGTACGAGGTGACCGACGAGCGGGTCCGCGCCGGGCTGATGGAGATGGCCCGCGAGTCCCGCCAGCGCGGCTGGTGGCACGAGTTCGGCGACATCCCGTACAGCGTCTACATCGGTCTGGAGGCGGAGGCCTCCTCGATCCGGGCGTACGAGTCCTCGTTCGTGCCGGGACTGCTGCAGACCCGGGAGTACGCGGCGGCCGTGGTCGCCGGCACCTTCCCGGACTACGACGCCCAGGCGGTGCAGCGCCGGGTGGAGGTCCGGATGAAGCGTCAGCTGCGGATAGACGGCGACAGCGAGGACCGGCTCGGCAGCCTGTGGGTCGTCATAGACGAGGCGGTGCTGCGCCGCGAGGTCGGCAGCCGGGCGGTCATGGCGGACCAGCTGTGCCAGCTGCTGGTGCTCAGCGAGCGGCCGTACATCAACCTTCAGGTGATCCCGTTCAGCCACGGGGCGCATCCGGGCATGAGCGGCACATTCTCCCTGATGGAGTTCCCCGAGTCTGCCGATTCGACCGTTGTCTACTTCGAAGGGGTGACGAGCGATCTCTACCTGGAGAAGGAGGCCGACGTGCGCCGCTATACCAATCTGTATGACCACCTGCGGGCCGCGGCGCTCAGTGTCGCGGACAGTCGGTCACTGATGCACACCATTGCAGAGGGGTTCAAGCAATGACCACCACGTCCACGACCAATCTGACCTGGCGCAAGAGCAGCCACAGCGGCGGCAACGGCGCCTGTGTGGAGATCGCCGTCCCGGACACCCGCTCGATCGCGGTACGCGACTCCAAGGACCCTGAGGGCCCCCGACTGGAGTTCTCGAACGCCGCCTGGGCCGCCTTCACCACGGCCGTCGCGGCGGGTGCCTTCGGCGAGGTCTGACGGCGGTGCCGCGACGCGCTACCCGGCGGTCCTCACCCGACCGGGTAGCGCTCCGCCCAGCCCGCGGTGCCGTGCAGTTCGGGCCCGTGCACCAGTTCCAGCGCGAAGTCGTCCGCCATCTCCAGGATCGTGCCGCGTCCCTCCAGCTCCGCCACCAGATCGGCGGGCAGCGCCGTCTCCCCGTGCAGCGCGCCCAGCAGGTTCCCGCAGATCGACCCGGTGGAGTCGCTGTCGCCGGAGTGGTTGACGGCCAGCAGCAGCCCTGACCGCACGTCCTCCGCCACCAGCGCGCAGTAGACGCCGATGGCCAGTGCCTCCTCCGCGACCCAGCCCTCGCCGAGCGCCTCGACCCGCTCCGCGGTGGGCTCGCCGGCCCGGACGGCGTCCAGGGCGGCCCGCAGGGCCGCGGTGGTCTCCTCGTGCGCGGGCCGCTCGGAGAGCAGCGCCAGTGCGAGGTGCACGCCCTCCTCCGGGGTGCCGCCGCGGGCCACCGTGTGGACGATCACCGCGAAGGCGCCGGCCGCCAGGTAGCCGGTCGGGTGGCCGTGCGTCAGGACGGAGCACTCCACCGCGAGCTGGAAGACCAGGCCGGGGTCCCAGGCGGTCAGCAGGCCGAACGGCGCCGCCCGCATGACCGTGCCGCAGCCCTTGGAGTGCGGGTTGCGGGGCGCCTCGACGGTGCCCAGCTGGTCGGTGTCGGGCCCGGAGAGCCCGGTGAGGCAGGCCTGGCCGGGCGCCCGCTGGGCGTAGAGCCACTCCTGGCGGCCCAGCCAGCCGAGGTCTCCCCGGCGCTCGTCCGGGCCCCAGTCCTGCTGGGTGGCGTACCAGCGCCGGTAGGCCTTGTGGACGTCGGTCGGCGGGTGCCAGGTGCCGGCGTCCCGGCCGATGTGCGCGCGGATCAGGCCGTCCAGGGTGAACAGGCTCATCTGGGTGTCGTCGGTGACCGCGCCGCGCCGCCCGTACGCGGGCACGTAGCCGGTCACGCCGAGCGGTCCGTGCGCGGAGCGGATCTTCTCCAGGGAGTCGAACTCGATCCCGGCCCCGAGCGCGTCGCCGACCGCCCCGCCGAGCAGGCAGCCCCGGACCCGGCTGCGGAAGTCCTGCTGCTGCGCACGTGACCACAGGGGCATCACGGGTCTTCGCCTTTCGTCCGGGGCGGGCCAGCGGCCGCGGCGGGCCGGGAGCCTGCACTGTATTCGAAGAACCGTAGGGGCAGGCGCCGGGGTGGCGGACCTCCACGCCTCCGGCACCAGCCCTCCGGCCGTCCCGTGTCCGTCCCGCGGCCGCGCACGGTCCTGCCGCGCGCCGCCGCGCGCCGCCGCGGACGGGCTACGACCGGGGGCCGATCCGACCCTGAGACCGCCTCAGGGTCGGGTGCGACGACGGGCGTACCCGGATCCAGCCCTGCGGGGCGATGCCCGGACGGCCCGCAGCGCCTCTAATGGAAGGGCAAGCAAGCGACGACTCGGAGGGGTTGAACGAGATGGCGGAGCAGGAGCAGGGGGCGCCGAACCGGTCCGGCCGCAGGACGCTGGTGCGGGTGGCCGTTCCGGTCGCGGTGGTGGCGGCGGTGGCCGCCGGTGTCGGCCTGGTGCCGGCGCTGGCCAGCGACTCCGGCCCGAACCTGCCGTCGGTGACGGCGGAGCAGCTGGTGGCGAAGGCGCTGGGTTCGGACACCGAGGCGCTCTCCGGCACCGTCCAGATGAAGGCCGACCTGGGGGTCCCGTCCCAGCTGCTCGGCGCGGCGGGCGGGTTCGCGCAGGGCGCGGGCGGCTCCGGTGCGCCCGGCGGTTCCTCGGGTTCCGGCGGCGCGCAGCCGCAGGCGAAGCTGGCGGAGCTACTGGCCGGCCAGCACACCCTGCAGGTCGCGGTGGACGGACCGGACCGGCAGCGGATCGGCCTGGTGGAGGACCTGGCCGGCTACGAGCTGGTGCACAACGGCACGGACGTCTGGGCGTGGGACAGCTCCTCCAACGAGGCCGTGCACCTGACGGCCCCGCAGGGTGCCGCCGGGAAGCGGTCCGAGCGGCCGTCGGTGGCTCCGGTGACCCCGCAGGACGCGGCGAAGCGGTTCCTGGCCTTCGCCTCGGGCAGCACGACGGTCGCGGTGGACGGCACCATGACGGTCGCCGGCCGGGACGCGTACCGGCTGACGCTGACCCCGAAGGGGCAGGGCTCGACGATCGCCCGGGTGCGGATCGCGGTGGACGCGGAGCACGGGGTGCCGCTCTCGGTGCAGGCGACGGCCGCCTCCGGCGGTCCGGTGCTGGACGTGCACTACAGCAAGGTGTCGTTCGACCGGCCGGCCGCCTCGGTCTTCGCCTTCACCCCGCCGAAGGGCGCCAAGGTGACGGAGCACCGGGCCGGCGACGGGCCGGCCGGGCACGGCCTGCCGGACGGCACGTCGCTCGGCAAGCCGTCCGGGAAGCCGGCCGGCGGCGCGCCGGACGTGCAGGTGACGGGCGAGGGCTGGACGACCGTGGTGTCGACCCGGCTGCCGCTCGACGAGGTGTCCGGGCAGGCCGGCGGCCACGGCGCCAAGGGCGGGCCGCAGGGCGCGCTGTCCCTGGTGAAGGCGTTCGGCAAGCCGGTCGGCGGCGGCACGCTGATCGGCACCAAGGTGGTGAACGTCCTGGTGACGGACGACGGCCGGGTGTTCGCCGGTGCGGTGACGCTGCCGGTGCTGCAGCACGCGGCCGGGGTGAAGTAGCCGTGGCCGGCGCCCCTTCTGCGGAGCGGTCGGGCCCGGCGGAGCGGTCGGGGGGTCGGGCCTTCGCGGGCCCGGCCCCCGCCGGCGCGTCCGGGGACGTGATCCGCACCCGCGGCCTGACCAAGCGCTTCGGCGACCGGACGGCGGTGGACGGGCTGGACCTGGTGGTGCCGCGCGGCAGCGTGTTCGGCTTCCTCGGCCCGAACGGCTCCGGCAAGACGACGACGATCCGGATGCTGATGGGCCTGATCGCGCCGTCGGCGGGGTCGGCGTCGGTGCTGGGGGCGCCGATGCCGCAGTCGGTCGGCGCGGTGCTGCCCCGGGTGGGGGCGCTGATCGAGGGCCCGGCGCTGTACGGGTTCCTGTCCGGGCGGGCCAACCTGGTGCGCTTCGACGCGGCCGATCCGACCGCCGATCCGCGGACGAGGGAGCAGCGGGTGGCCTCCGCGCTGGAGCGGGTCGGGCTGTCGGCCGCGGCGGGCCGCAAGGCGCGCGGCTACTCGCTGGGGATGAAGCAGCGGCTCGGGCTGGCGGCGGCGCTGCTGCGGCCGCGGGAGCTGCTGGTGCTGGACGAGCCGACCAACGGCCTGGACCCGCAGGGCATGCGGGAGATCCGCGCGCTGGTGCGGGAGCTGGCGGCGGACGGCACGACGGTGTTCCTCTCCTCGCACCTGCTGGACGAGATCGAGCAGGTCTGCACGCACGCCGCGGTGATGTCGCGCGGCCGGCTGGTGGTGCAGGGCACGGTGGCCGAGCTGGCCGCCCGGGCGCAGGGCCGCCTGGTCGTGCGGACGGCCGACGTCGAGGAGGCCGTCCGGGTGCTGAAGGAGCACGGGGTGACGGACCTGCGGCCGGCCGACGGGTCGGTGGACGGTCTCCCGCCGGAGGGCGAGGACGCGCTGCCGGCGGTGTGCGCGGCCCTCGTCGGTGCGGGGGTGCGGGTGCGCGGCTTCGCGGTGGAGCGGGGCACGCTGGAGGACGCCTTCGTGGCGCTGACCGGGGAGGGTTTCGATGTCGCGGGCTGAGACGGTGCCGCAGGGTGCCGCGGTGGCGGCGGGCCGGCCCCGGGCGGGAGCGGCGGGGTACGCGGCGCTGTTCACCAGTGAACTGGCGATGACCTTCCGCCGGGCGCGGACGATCGCGATGCTGGGCGTCCTGGCGGCGCTGCCGGTGCTGATCGGCGTCGTGGTGCGGGTGCACACCGGCGGCAGCCGCGGCGAGGGGCCGGCGTTCGTCGCCCAGGTGACCCAGAACGGGCTTTTCCTGGTCTTTACGGCCTTGGCCGTCACTTTGCCCGTCTTCCTGCCGATGACGGTGGGCGTGGTGGCGGGGGACGCGATCGCCGGCGAGGCGGCCACCGGGACGCTGCGCTACCTGCTGGTCGCGCCGGCCGGGCGGACGCGGCTGCTGGCGGCGAAGTTCACCGCGGCGCTGGTGTTCTGCCTGGCGGCCACCGGGGTGGTGGCCCTGTCGGCGCTGGCCACCGGGGCGGCGCTGTTCCCGCTGGGCGAGGTGACGCTGCTGTCGGGGGACGCGATCGGGGTCGGCGAGGCGCTGCTGCGGGCGGCGCTGGTGGCCGGGGTGGTCGCGCTGTCGCTGGCCGGGCTGGTGGCGGTCGGCCTGTTCGTGTCGACGCTGACGGGCAGTGGCATCGCCGCGATGGCGACCACGGTGGTGCTGGTCATCACGGTGCAGATCCTGGACGGCTTCCCGCAGTTGCACGCGGTGCAGCCGTTCCTGTTCACCCACCGGTGGCTGAGCTTCTCGGACCTGCTGCGCGAGCGCATGTACTGGGACGGCGTGCTGGAGAACCTGGGGCTGCAGGCGGTCTACGTGGCGGTGTTCGGCTCGGCGGCGTGGGCGCGCTTCACCGGACGGGACATCACGGTCTGATCCGGCCGGCCCGGCCGGACCGGGGCCGACGGCCCGTCAGCGGACGGGGACCATCCGGGAGGCGGCGGCCGCGCAGGCCAGCACCGGCAGCTGGGCGGGGGCGATCAGGAAGAGCGGCGACCACTCGGGGCAGACCAGGCGGACGCCGGCGGTCAGGCCGTACAGCCGGGCGCGGTGGGAGCCCTTGAGGTCGACCCGGTCGAGCCGGTACGGGCCGTCGAGGGTTATCGCGGGGCGGCCGTGGCGCTGCCACTCGATGCGGACGGTGCCGCCGCTGGGGGTGCCGGTGACCAGCAGGTCGCCGCTCTCGGCGGCGTCGAGCTCCCGTCGGACGGCGGGCAGGCGCAGGGCCGCGCCGCGGGCGAGGAGGTCGTCGGCGGCGTCGTGCAGCGTCTGGGCGGCGCGTCCTGGACTCGTGGCGACACGGCGGAACGGCCGGGCGAGCTGCCCTGTGAGTTGACCCGTGAGGTGGACCATCACAACCCTCCTGTGGCCGTGCGGGCGCCCGCACAGAACGGGGTTTCCGTCGGCCGGCGGCGGTGGCACCCCGGACGTTAGCAGTCCGAGACCTGGGTTGAGGAGATCCGGCGGGGACTTCTTCACAGCGGGATTCCCGGTGCGAACGACCCCTGCGCGGAGCGCGTTCGAACGGTCTCAGCGGGTGACGGCCGAGGCCGTTCCGGGGGTGGTTCCGGGGGTCTCGGGGACGCCGTCCGCGGGCAGTGCGGCGGCTGCCGCGGCCGCTGCGGCGAGGGCGGCCCGGTCGGCCCGGATCCGGCGCAGCGCGTCGAAGGTGAGGACGGCGAGGGCGGCCCAGACGAGGGCGAAGCCGGCCCAGCGGGCGGGCGGCATCGACTCGTGGAAGACGGCGATCCCGATGAGGAACTGGAAGACCGGTGCGAGGTACTGCAGCAGGCCGAGGGTGGTGAGCGGGACGCGGACGGCGGCGGCGCCGAAGCACAGCAGCGGGACGGCGGTGATGAGGCCGCTGATCATGAGCAGCCCGGAGTGCGCCCAGGCGGAGCTGCCGTCGACGGCGTGGCCGAAGCTGCCCTCGCCGCGCACCTGCAGCCAGATCAGGAAGCCGAGGGCGAAGGGGAACATCGCGGCGCTCTCGAGCGCGAAGCCCTCCATGCCGCCGAGGGCGACCTTCTTCTTCAGCAGGCCGTAGGTGGCGAAGCTGAGGGCGAGGGCGAGGGCGATCCACGGGGGCCGGCCGTAGCCGACGGCGAGGACGACGACGGCGAGGACGCCGATCCCGACGGCGGCCCACTGGGCGCGGCGCAGCCGCTCGCGCAGCAGCAGGACGCCGAAGGCGATGGTGACGAGCGGGTTGATGAAGTAGCCGAGGCTGGTCTCGACGACGTGGCCGGAGTTGACGCCCCAGATGTAGACGCCCCAGTTGACGGAGACCACCGCGGCGGCCAGGCCGACCATGGCGAGGCGGCGGGGCTGGGCGAGCAGCGGGCGGATCCACGCCCAGCGGCGCTGGACGAGCAGCATCAGGAGCACGGCGACGAGCGACCAGACCATCCGGTTGGCGAGGATGTCGACGGCCCCGGCGGGCTCCAGCAGGGGCCAGAAGAGCGGGAAGAGGCCCCACATGCCGTAGGCGGCGGCGCCGTACCAGAATCCGCGGCCGGTGTCGTGCTCGTCCTTCATGCCGCTCCGTCCCTCACGCGCGCAAGTACCGGCTCGACGGTAGCGGCGGAAGCGGAAGATGTCACGCCCGTATCCACACTTTGGTCATGACAGTTGCCTTACGCACCCGGTTCCGGGCCGGGGTCTCCCCCGCGGCCGCCCGCGGGGTCGAGCGCGGCCAGCCCGTCGAGCACCCGTTGCAGGCCGAAGGCGTAGGCGTGGGCCGCGCTGGAGGCGGCGCCGTGGGCCTCGCCGGCCGCGGTGCCGATCCGGGCGGCGGTCGGGAAGCGCCCGGGGTCGAAGACCTTGGCGAGCAGGTCGGCGTTGCCGGCCCACCACTGCTCGTCGCTCATCGCGCTCTCCTGCTCGGCGGCCCGCTCGTCGGCGGCGGCCCGGGCACAGCTGTGCACGAAGCCGAGCACGAAGGAGAGGGCGGCGTCCGTCTCGACGTCGCCGAGGCCGAGCCCTTCGAGGGCGCACAGCTCGTACTCGTACTTGGCCATCAGGCCGGGGCCGAGCGGGGGGCGGCCGGTGGCGACCTCCGCGACCCAGGGGTGGGCGGCGAACAGGGCGGCGTTGTCGTCGGCGACGGCGGCCGTCCGGGCCCGCCAGCCGCCGTCGGCGGGGGTGCGGCGGGGCATGGCGGCGTAGACGGTGTCGAGCATGAGGTCGAGGAGTTCGGCCTTGCCCGGCACGTAGGTGTAGAGCGCCATCGGGGAGAGGCCGAGCCGCTGGGCGACGGCGCGCATGGTGACGGCGGCGACGCCCTCGGCGTCGGCGAGGGCGATCGCGGCGGCGGCGATCTCGGGCACCGTCCTGGCCTGCCGGGGGCCGCGGCGGCCGGGCCGCTCCTCACCCCCGCCCCAGAGCAGCGCGAGGGTGCGCGCCGGATCACCTGCACTGCTGCGGTCGCTCGACATGGCCGGAATTCTCCCACCGCTTTTCTCCGTACTATGTATAGTGTACGTCGTACGGAGAATGGGAGGCGCATGACTGCGTTCGACGGAGAGTTCGACGGAGAGTTCGACGGCGGGGTCGACGGAGAGTTCGACCGACAGGTGCGGCGGCTGACCGCCCTGGGCTACCCGGCCCTGGCCGGGCTGCCGGAGGAGGGCTTCACCGCCCTGCTGGAGCCGCTGCGCGCGGCCGCCGGCCCCGGCGCACCGCCGGAGGGCGGCCGGGTGCCGTTCGTCCTGGTGGTGACCGGGGAGGTGGTGCCGATCGAGAAGGTGGTACCGCTGACCACGCTCGCCGGCCGCAAGCGCCCGGGGGTCGTGGACCGGCACTACCCCGAGGGCGACCTCGCCCGCTTCGCCCCGACCGTGGCGCTGCCGAACGGCCGGGCCTACCTGCTGCTGGACGTCGACCGCGGCGAGGAGTTCTGCGGCGCCGTTCCGCGGGACGCGATGGCCGTGGTCGCCGACCGCGGCCGCACCCCGCTGACGATCGAGGAGGGCCTCGCCCTGGTCGTCCAGTACCCGGAGCTGCTCGCCACCAACAAGTGCTTCTCGCTCGGCGCCTCGCGCTGCGGCGACCGCCGGGTGCCCGCGCTGTGGATCAGCAAGGGCGCCCCCAAGCTCGGCTGGTGCTGGGAGGGCAACCCGCACAGCTGGCTCGGCATGGCCTCCGCGGGCGGCCGGGCCTGAGGCCGGAGGGGCGCACCGCGGGCCCCGGGGGTGCACCCCCGGGGCCCGCGCCGACGTGCGGTCAGACCACCGTCCAGGTGTCGTTGCCGGTGAGCAGGGCGCCCAGGTCGCCGGGGCCGCGGTCGGCGGCGGCCCGCTCCAGCTGTTCGGCCATCAGGTCGTCGTAGACCGGCCGCTCGACGGAGCGGAGCACCCCGATCGGGGTGTGGTGCAGGGTGTCGGCGTCGGCGAGCCGGGTGAGGGCGAAGGCGGTGGCGGGGCCTGGGGTGTGCGCGTCGTGGACGAGCACCTCGGCCTCGTCCTCCGGGGTGACGGCGGCGACGGCGAGTTCGCCGCCGGGGCCGCGGAAGACGCCCTGGTCGGTGCCGAAGCGGATCGGCCGGCCGTGTTCGAGGCGGATCAGCGCCTCGTCGCGGGTGCCGGGCTCCTTGAGGACCTCGAAGGCGCCGTCGTTGAAGATGTTGCAGTTCTGGTAGATCTCCACGAGGGCGGTGCCCTGGTGCTCGGCGGCGGCGCGCAGCACGGACTGCAGGTGCTGGCGGTCGGAGTCGATGGTGCGGGCGACGAAGGTGGCCTCGGCGCCGATCGCCAGCGAGAGCGGGTTGAACGG
This sequence comes from Kitasatospora sp. NPDC085895, assembly GCF_040702125.1. Classification (NCBI taxonomy): domain Bacteria; kingdom Bacillati; phylum Actinomycetota; class Actinomycetes; order Kitasatosporales; family Streptomycetaceae; genus Kitasatospora; species Kitasatospora sp. NPDC085895. The sequence goes on from NZ_JBFBJY010000010.1 coordinate 16,263, forward strand.
CGCGTCCAGGGAGCCCATCGGCGTGGACTTGGTGATCTTCCCGACCTCGCTGGTGGGCGAGTACTGGCCCTTGGTGAGGCCGTAGATCCGGTTGTTGAACAGCAGGATCTTCAGGTTGACGTTGCGCCGCAGGGCGTGGATCAGGTGGTTGCCGCCGATGGAGAGCGCGTCGCCGTCGCCGGTGACCACCCAGACGCTGAGGTCGCGCCGGGAGGTGGCGAGGCCGGTGGCGATCGCCGGCGCTCTGCCGTGGATGGAGTGCATCCCGTAGGTGTTCATGTAGTACGGGAAGCGTGAGGAGCAGCCGATGCCGGAGACGAAGACGGTGTTCTCGCGGCGGACGCCGAGTTCGGGCATGAAGGACTGGACGGCGGCGAGGATCGCGTAGTCGCCGCAGCCGGGGCACCAGCGGACTTCCTGGTCGGTCTTGAAGTCCTTGGCGCTCTGCGGACCGTCGGCCTTGGGCACCAGGGAGAGCGATCGGAATTCGGTCATCGCTGGTCCTCCGCGTCGAGGGTGCCGATCGCCGCGTGCAGCACATCGGCCAACTGGGCGGCCTTGAAAGGAAGTCCGCGGACCTGGTTGTAGGACTGGGCGTCCACGAGGTACTTGGCGCGCAGCAGCAGCGCGAGCTGGCCGAGGTTCATCTCGGGGACGATGACCTTGTCGTAGCCGTGCAGCACTTGGCCCAGGTTGGCCGGGAAGGGGTTGAGGTGGCGCAGGTGGGCCTGGGCGATGCGGCCGCCGTCGGCGCGGACCCGGCGCACGGCGGCGGTGATCGGCCCGTAGGTGGAGCCCCAGCCGAGGACCAGGACCCGGGCGTCGCCGTGCGGGTCGTCGACGTCCAGCGGCGGGACCTCGATGCCGTCGACCTTGGCCTGCCGGGTGCGGACCATGAAGTCGTGGTTGGCCGGGTCGTAGGAGATGTTGCCGGTGCCGTCCTGCTTCTCGATGCCGCCGATCCGGTGCTCCAGGCCGGGGGTGCCGGGCACCGCCCAGGGGCGGGCCAGGGTGCGCGCATCGCGCTTGTAGGGCCAGAAGGCGCGGCTGCCGTCGGGCAGTTCGTGGTTCGGCTCGGTGGCGAAGTCGACGGCGAGGTCGGGCAGTTCGTCGACGGCGGGGATGCGCCAGGGTTCGGAGCCGTTGGCGAGGTAGCCGTCGGAGAGCAGGAAGACCGGGGTGCGGTAGGTCAGCGCGATCCGGGCCGCCTCCAGGGCGGCGGTGAAGCACTCGGCGGGGGTGGCCGGGGCGACGACGGGCACGGGTGCCTCGCCGTTGCGGCCGAACATCGCCTGCAGCAGGTCGGCCTGCTCGGTCTTGGTGGGCAGGCCGGTGGACGGGCCGCCGCGCTGGATGTCCACGACCAGCAGCGGCAGTTCGAGGGAGACGGCCAGGCCGATGGTCTCCGACTTGAGGGCGACGCCGGGGCCGGAGGTGGTGGTGACGCCGAGCGCGCCGCCGAAGGCCGCGCCGAGGGCGGCGCCGATGCCGGCGATCTCGTCCTCGGCCTGGAAGGTCCGCACGCCGAAGTTCTTGTGCTTGGACAGCTCGTGCAGGATGTCCGAGGCCGGGGTGATCGGGTAGGACCCGAGGAACAGCGGCAGGCCCGAGCGTGTCGAGGCGGCGATCAGACCGTAGGAGAGCGCCAGGTTGCCGGAGATGTTGCGGTAGGTGCCCGAGGGCAGTGCGGCCGGGGCGATCTCGTAGGAGACCGCGAAGTCCTCGGTGGTCTCGCCGAAGTTCCAGCCTGCACGGAAGGCCAGGATGTTGGCCTCGGCGATGTCCGGCTTCTTGGCGAACTTCTGCCGCAGGAAGGTCTCGGTGCCGCCGGTCGGGCGGTGGTACATCCAGGAGAGCAGGCCGAGCGCGAACATGTTCTTGGCGCGTTCGGCGTCCTTGCGGGCCAGGCCGCTCTCCTTGAGCGCCTCCAGCGTCAGGGTGGTCAGCGGCACCTTGTGCAGCCGGAAGGCGTCCAGCGAGCCGTCGGCGAGCGGGTCGGCGGCGTAGCCGACCTTCGCCAGGGCCCGCTTGGTGAACTCGTCGGTGTTGACGATGATCTCGGCGCCGTGCGGCACGTCGGGCAGGTTGGCCTTGAGCGCGGCCGGGTTCATCGCCACCAGCACGTTGGGGGCGTCGCCGGGGGTCAGGATGTCGTGGTCGGCGAAGTGCAGTTGGAAGCTGGAGACGCCCGGCAGGGTGCCGGCGGGTGCCCGGATCTCGGCCGGGAAGTTCGGCAGGGTGGAGAGGTCGTTGCCGAAGGACGCCGTCTCCGAGGTGAAGCGGTCACCGGTGAGCTGCATGCCGTCGCCGGAGTCCCCGGCGAACCGGATGATCACCCGGTCGAGCCGCTGGGTGGGCTTGACGGGACGCCCCTGCCTGGCCGAAGGAGGCGCCGAGCCGGCCCGGCCCTCGCCCCCGTCCGAGCCGTCCACTGCCTCTGACTGATCGACCTGACTGGTCACTGCCGCGGACCTCCTCGTGGGCGCCAGCCGCGGGCGTGAGCCGTGTGCCCCGTCCGCCTGGTGCACCACTCGCATCCTAAGGCGGACGGGGATCACCGGACCGGAACTCGGGCACGTGGAGTCGCTCGATGCGCCATCTTCGATCGCCGGGCAACCGGGAGCGGACGGGTGCGGTCAGGAGTTCAGGTAGGTGAGCACCGCGAGCACCCGGCGGTGGTCCTCGGGGCTCTGGCCGAGGCCGAGCTTGAGGAAGATGTTGCTGACGTGCTTCTCCACGGCGCCGTCGGAGACCACCAGCTGCCGGGCGATCGCCGCGTTGGTGCGGCCCTCGGCCATCAGCCCGAGCACCTCGCGTTCGCGCGGCGTGAGGCCCTCCAGGACGTCCCCGCGGCGGCTGCGGATGAGCAGCTGCTGGACGACCTCCGGGTCGAGCGCGGTGCCGCCGCCGGCCACCCGGACGACCGCGTCCACGAACTCGCGGACGTCGGCGACCCGGTCCTTCAGCAGGTAGCCCACGCCGCGGGTGGAGCCGGCCAGCAGCTCGCCGGCGTACCGCTCCTCCACGAACTGCGAGAAGACCAGCACCCCGACCCCCGGGTACAGCCCGCGCAGGGTGACGCAGGCGCGCACGCCCTCGTCGGTGTGGGTGGGGGGCATCCGCACGTCGGCCACGACCACGTCCGGCAGGGCCTCGGCCTGCGCGAGGTCGTGGAGGGTCTTCAGCAGCGCCTCGCCGTCGCCGACGCCGGCGACCACCTCCAGCCCCCGGTCGGTGAGCAGCCTGGTGAGGCCCTCCCGCAGCAGGACGGAATCCTCGGCGATCACGACGCGCAGCATTGGTGACGAGCCCCCTTCGACACGGTGGGCCGCCCCCGTGACCGGCCCTCCCACCCGAAACTCACATGGTACGGATCGCGACCGCGTCGCAGAGCCCCTGCAGGGCGGCCTTGGCCGGGCACTCCGGCAGCGGGCCGAGCAGCGCGCGGGCCTCCTCGGCGTACCGCAGGGTCTCCCGGCGGGCACGCTCCAGGGCGGGGTGGCGGCGCAGCAGGCGCAGCGCTTCGCCGTGCAGCTCGTCGTCCTCGGCGAGGTCGCGGTCCAGGAGCTCGCGCAGCCGCAGGTCGGCGGGGTCGTCCTCGTCCACCGGGGTCTGCTTCAGCAGCAGCACCGGCAGGGTGGGGACGCCCTCGCGCAGGTCGGTGCCCGGGGTCTTGCCGGACTCGTGGCTGTCGCTGGCGATGTCGAGCACGTCGTCGGCGAGCTGGAAGGCGGTGCCCATGCGCTCGCCGTACTGGGTGAGGATGTCGACCATCCACGGCTCGGCGCCGGACATCAGGGCGCCGAAGCGGCAGGAGACGGCGACCAGCGAGCCGGTCTTGCCGGCGATGACGTCCAGGTAGTGCTGCAGCGGGTCGTCGGCCGGGCGGGGGCCGGCGGTCTCCAGGATCTGGCCGGTGACGAGGCGCTCGAAGGCGTCGGCCTGGATCCGGACGGCCTCCGGGCCGAGGTCGGCGAGGACCTGGGAGGCGCGGGAGAAGAGGAAGTCGCCGGTGAGGATGGCGACCGAGTTGTCCCAGCGGGAGTTGGCGCTGGGGGCGCCGCGGCGGACGGGGGCCTCGTCCATGACGTCGTCGTGGTACAGCGTGGCGAGGTGGGTGAGCTCGACGACGACCGCGGCCGGCACCACGCCGGGCGCGTACGGGTCGCCGAACTGGGCGGCGAGCATGACCAGCAGCGGGCGGAAGCGCTTGCCGCCGGCCTCGATGAGGTGGCTGGCGGTGACGGTGATGAACGGAACCTCGCTCTTCACCGCCTCGGCGAGCGCGGTCTCGACCGCGTCCATCCCGGTCTGGACGTCACGGGTCAGATCGCGGTCCTGCACGCTCAGCCCGAAGGGCCCCACGACGGTCACGAAGACCACTCCTGTCCCTGGTCGTTCCCAGCGGCCTGGTCCCCCTGGTCGCCGCCTCTGCGCGTACTGCTGCACGCACTAGGCAGCGTATCCGGTCACGAGTGGATCACAGCACGGGCATGTCCCCAAGCAGCGCGTCGGGGTGCTCGGGAGGGCCGTCCGGAAGACCGTTCGGGCGCCCGGACGGACACGGGCGGGTACGGACGCGCCCGGCCCCCGCCGAGCGGCGGGGGCCGGGCGTCGGTTGCCGGGCAGGGGGCCGGGCGACCTAGCGGACGAAGAGCGAGGCCTTCGACGCCAGGTCGAGGAAGTACTGCGGCAGCAGGCCGAGGCCGAGGGTGACCAGCACGCCGACGCCGATGGCGGTGGCGGTGAGCGGGCTGGGCACGGCCACCGAGGGGCCCTGCGGCTGCGGGTCGGAGAAGAACATCAGCACGATGACGCGGATGTAGAAGAACGCCGCGACGGCCGAGCTGAGCACGCCGACGATCACCAGCGGGGTGGCGCCGCCGGCCGCCGCGGCCTGGAAGACCGCGAACTTGCCGGTGAAGCCGCTGGTCAGCGGGATGCCGGCGAAGGCCAGCAGGAACAGTGCGAAGACCGCCGCGACCAGCGGGGAGCGCCGGCCGAGGCCGGCCCAGCTGGACAGGTGGGTGGCCTCGCCCTTGGAGTCCCGCACCAGGGTGACCACGGCGAAGGCGCCGAGCGTCACGAAGGAGTAGGCGAGCAGGTAGAAGAGGACGGCGCTCAGGCCCTGCCGGTTGGTGGCGATCACACCGGTGAGGATGAAGCCGGCGTGGGCGATCGAGGAGTAGGCGAGCAGCCGCTTCACGTCCTGCTGGGTGACCGCCAGGATCGCGCCCGCCACCATGGTGAGGATGGCGACGCCCCACATGACCGGCCGCCAGTCCCACTTCAGGCCGGGGAAGGCCACGTAGAAGAGGCGCAGGAACGCACCGAAGGCGGCGGTCTTGGTGGCCGCGGCCATGAAGCCGGTGACCGGGGTCGGGGCGCCCTGGTAGACGTCCGGGGTCCAGGCGTGGAACGGCACGGCGCCGACCTTGAACAGCAGGCCGACGGCCAGCATGGCCAGGCCGATCAGCAGCAGCGCGTCGTTCTGGGTGGTGACGGTGAGCGCCGGGGTGACCGGGGCGACCCCGGAGACCACGTCGGCGATGTCGCCGAGCTGGACGCTGCCCGCGTAGCCGTACAGCAGGGCGGTGCCGAAGAGGAAGAACGCCGAGGCGAACGCGCCGAGCAGGAAGTACTTGAGCGCCGCCTCCTGGGAGAGCAGCCGGCGCCGCCGGGCGAGACCGCACAGCAGGTAGAGCGGGAGGGAGAGCACCTCCAGCGCCACGAACATGGTCAGCAGGTCGTTGGCGGCGGGGAAGAGCAGCATGCCGCCGACGGCGAAGAGGGTGAGCGGGAAGACCTCGGTGGTGGTGAAGCCGGCCCGGGTGGCCTCGCGCTCCTGGTCGCCGCCGGGGACGGCGCCGCCCTGGGCGGTGAAGGAGTCGACGCCGTGCCCGCCCCGGCGCGGCTCCAGCCGGCGCTCGGCGTAGGTGAGGACGGCCATCACCGCGGTCAGCAGGATGACGCCCTGCAGGAAGAGCGCCGGGCCGTCGATCGCGACGGAGCCCATCGCGAGCAGGCCGGCCTCGGTGGTGGCGTGGCCCTGGGCGGCCAGCACGACCACCGCGGCGAAGGCGCCGACGAGGCCGAGCAGCGAGACGCCGATCTGGACGCCGTAGCGGGCCCGGCGGGGCACGAAGGCCTCGGCGAGGATGCCCACGACCGCGGCGGCGAAGACGATCAGCATCGGGGAGAGCTGGCCGTACTCGATGTGCGGGGCGGGGATGCTCGCGCTGTTGCCGCCCGCGGCGGCGAGCCACAGGGTGGGGCTCATTCGTGCTCACCTCCGGTGGTGGCGGCGACCGGGTGGGCCGGTGCCGGGTCGGTCTGGTGGACCTGGGAGAGCGTGGCGTCCACGGCCGGGTTCACCATGTCGGTGAGCGGCTTGGGGTACACGCCGAGCAGCAGGGTGAGCGCCACCAGCGGTGCCACGACGGCGAGTTCGCGGACCTTGAGGTCCGGCATGCCCTCCATCCGGGGCTTCACCGGGCCGGTCATGGTGCGCTGGTACAGCAGCAGGGCGTACAGCGCGGCCAGCACGATGCCGAAGGTGGCGGCGATGCCGATGGCCGGGTACCGGCTGAACGTGCCGACCAGCACCAGGAACTCGCTGACGAACGGCGCCATGCCGGGCAGCGACAAGGTGGCGAGTCCGCCGATCAGGAAGGTTCCGGCGAGCACCGGGGCGACCTTCTGCACGCCGCCGTAGTCGGCGATCAGGCGCGAGCCGCGGCGGGAGATCAGGAAGCCGGCGACGAGCATCCATGCGGCGGTGGAGATGCCGTGGTTGACCATGTAGAGGGTGGCTCCGGTCTGGCCCTGGCTGGTCAGCGCGAAGATGCCCATGATGATGAAGCCGAAGTGCGAGATGGAGGCGTAGGCCACCAGCCGCTTGATGTCCTTCTGGCCGATGGCCACCAGGGCGCCGTAGACGATGCCGATCAGCGAGAGCACGAGGATCGCCGGGGCGAAGGTCTTGGAGGCGTCCGGGAAGAGGCCGAGGCAGTACCGCAGCATCGCGAAGGTGCCGACCTTGTCGACGACCGCGGTGATCAGGACGGCCGTTCCGGCGGTGGACTCGCCCATCGCGTTCGGCAGCCAGGTGTGCAGCGGCCAGAGCGGCGCCTTCACCGCGAAGGCGAAGAAGAAGCCGAGGAAGAGCGCCTTCTCCGCGGTCGGGTCGATCGCCAGCTTGCCGTCGGCGATCGCGCCCGTGAGCGTCGGCAGGTCGAAGGTGGCGAGGTCCTGGTCGGCGGCGACGACGTACAGCCCGATCACCGCGGCCAGCATGACCAGGCCGCCGAGCAGGTTGTACAGCAGGAACTTCACCGCGGCGTAGGAGCGCTGCTTCCCGGCGTCGGGCCCGCCCGCCCGGTCGCCGAAGCCGCCGATCAGGAAGTACATCGGGATCAGCATGGCTTCGAAGAAGACGTAGAAGACGAAGACGTCGGTGGCCAGGAAGGACACCAGCACCATCGCCTCGACCGCCAGGATCAGGGCGAAGAAGCCCTGGGTACGGCGCTTGGCCTCGAAGCTGCCCTCGGGGGCGGGGGCCGGGTCGGGGTCGTGCCAGGAGGCGAGCATCACCAGCGGCACCAGGACGGCGGTGAGCAGGACGAGGACGGCGCCGATGCCGTCCACGCCGAGCGAGAAGGAGATGCCGAAGGAGCGGATCCAGCTGTGGGACTCGGTCAGCTGGTAGCGGGGGCCGCCCGGTTCGAACCGGGCGGCGACGACGGCGGTCAGCGCGAGGGTGGCCGCCGAGACGGCCAGGGCCACGGCCTTGGTGGTGCGCCGGCGGGCCTCGCTGTTGCCCGCCGGCAGCGCGGCGGTGACCACCGCGCCCGCGGCGGGCACGGCACAGGTCGCGGTCAGCAGGTAGCTCATGGCCGGCCTCCCCGCAGAGCCTCAGCAGTCATGGTGTGACCTTCCATCAGACCGACCTCATGAGCAGGGTGGTGGCGACCAGCACGAGCGTGCCGCCGAACATGGAGAGCGCGTACGTGCGGACGTAGCCCGTCTGCACCCGCCGCAGCCGGCTGGAGACGCCGCCGATGGTGGCGGCGAGGCCGTTGACGAAGCCGTCCAGGCCGCGGCTGTCGAACCAGACCAGGGTCGCGGCGAGCGCCGAACCGGGACGGACCAGGACGGCGTGGTTGAAGTCGTCCTGGAGCAGGTCGCGGCGGGCGGCCCGGGTGAGCGCGGAGCCCACCGGCGGGGTGACCGGGATCCGGCTGCGGCCGTACATCGCGTAGGCCAGGCCGACGCCGGCCAGCATGCAGACGGTGGTGAGCACGGTGACGGCGGCCGCCGGGATCGGCGGGTGGCCCTCCTCGAAACCGGTGACCGGCTCCAGCCACTTCAGGAAGGCGTCGCCATAGGTGAACAGCGCACCGGCGAAGACCGAGCCGACCGCGAGGACCACCATCGGCAGCGTCATGACCTTGGGCGACTCGTGCGGGTGCGGCTCCTCGCCGGTCTCCGGGTCGGCCTGCCAGCGCTTCTCGCCGAAGAAGGTCATCATCATCACGCGGGTCATGTAGAACGCGGTGACGGCCGCGCCGACCAGGGCGCACAGGCCGAGGATCCAGCCCTCCGTGCCGCCCCTGGAGAACGCCGCCTCGATGATCTTGTCCTTGGAGAAGAAGCCGGACAGGCCGGGGAAGCCGATGATCGCCAGGTAGCCGAGGCCGAAGGTGGCGAAGGTGATCGGCATGTACTTCCGCAGGCCCCCGTAGTGGCGCATGTTCACCTCGTCGTTCATGCCGTGCATGACCGATCCGGCGCCGAGGAAGAGCCCGGCCTTGAAGAAGCCGTGGGTGACCAGGTGCATGATCGCGAAGACGTAGCCGATCGGGCCGAGGCCCGCGGCCAGCACCATGTAGCCGATCTGCGACATCGTCGAGCCGGCCAGCGCCTTCTTGATGTCGTCCTTGGCGCAACCGACGATCGCACCGAAGAGCAGGGTGACCGCGCCGACGACCGTCACCACGAGCTGGGCGTCGGGCGCCAGGTTGAAGATGTCCGCCGAGCGCACGATCAGGTAGACGCCGGCGGTCACCATGGTCGCCGCGTGGATCAGTGCGGAGACCGGGGTCGGGCCCTCCATGGCGTCGCCGAGCCAGGACTGCAGCGGCACCTGGGCGGACTTGCCGCACGCGGCGAGCAGCAGCATCAGCGCGATCGCGGTGAGCTTGCCCTCGCTCGCGCCGTCGGCGGCCCCGAACACCGGGCCGAAGGCGAAGGAGCCGAACTCGACGAACATCAGCATGATCGCGATCGACAGCCCGAGGTCGCCGACGCGGTTGACGATGAACGCCTTCTTGGCGGCCGTCGCCGCGCTCGGCTTGTGCTGCCAGAAGCCGATCAGCAGGTACGAGGCGAGGCCCACGCCCTCCCAGCCGACGTACAGCAGCAGGTAGTTGTCGGCCAGCACCAGCAGCAGCATGGCGGCCAGGAACAGGTTGAGGTAGCCGAAGAACCGGCGGCGGCGCTCGTCGTGCGCCATGTAGCCCGTCGAGTACACGTGGATCAGCGTGCCGACGCCGGTGATCAGCAGGACGAAGGTCATGGACAACTGGTCGAGCTGGAAGGCGACGTCGGCCTGGAAGCCGTTCACCGGGATCCAGCTGTAGAGGAATTCGCGGACGGGGCGCTGGTCGGTGGGCCGGCCGAGCATCTCGGCGAAGAGGACCAGGCCGATCACGAAGGACGCGGCCGCCGCGAGGGTGCCGAGCCAGTGGCCGAACCGGTCGAGCGCGCGCCCGCCGAGCAGCAGCAGGGCGGCGCCGGCCAGCGGGACCGCGACCAGCAGCGGAATGAGTGAGTTCACCGTGGGCCCTCCGCCTACAGCTTCATCAGGTTGCTGTCGTCGACCGAGGCGGTGTGCCTGGTCCGGAAGATGCTCACGATGATGGCGAGGCCGACCACGACCTCCGCCGCCGCGACCACCATGGTGAAGAAGGCGATGATCTGGCCGTCCAGGTTGCCGTGCATCCGGGAGAAGGTGACCAGCGCCAGGTTCGAGGCGTTGAGCATCAGCTCGACGCACATGAACAGCACGATCGCGTTCCGCCGGATCAGCACACCGGACGCGCCGATGGTGAACAACAGGGCGGAGAGGTAGAGGTAGTTGACCGGGTTCACGCCTCGTCCTCCTTCTTCTCCTTCGTCGGTACCGTCTCCAGCGCGGCGCGCTGCTCGGGCGTCGCCGGGCGGGCGGAGGACGGGCGGCCCAGCCAGTCGGCGGTGGACTCCTCCAGCTCCGCCATCCGCTGCAGCATCTCCTGGCTGACGTCGCGGACCTGGCCGCGCTCGCGCAGGGTGCCCATCACCGAGTCCTCGGCGACGGTGCCGTCCGGCAGCAGGCCGGGGACGTCGACCGCGTTGTGCCGGGCGTAGACCCCGGGCGCGGGCATCGGCGGCACCTGCAGGTTGTCCTTGACCCGCTGGGCGGCCAGCTCGCGCTGGGTCTTCGGCTTCTGCACGTACTCGCGGTGGGTCAGCACCATCGCGCCGATCGCCGCGGTGATCAGCAGGGCGCCGGTGACCTCGAAGGCCCACACGTACTTGGTGAAGATCAGCCGGGCCAGGCCCTGCACGTTGCCCTCGGCGTTGGCCCCGGAGAGGCCGGTGAAGCTGTGCAGCTTCGCGTTGGCGAGGCCGGCGATCAGCAGTACGCCGAAGCCGAGCCCGCAGAGCACCGCGGCGAACCGCTGGCCCTTGAGCTGCTCCTTCAGCGAGTCCGCGCTGGTGACGCCGACCAGCATGACCACGAACAGGAAGAGCATCATGATCGCGCCGGTGTAGACGACGATCTGCACCACGCCCAGGAACACCGCGCCCTGGGCCATGTAGCAGACCGCGAGCGCCAGCATCGTCGCCGCCAGGCAGAGCGCGCTGTGCACCGCCTTCTTCATCAGCAGCATGCCGAGCGCACCGCCGACGGCGATCACCGCGAGGATCCAGAACTGGACGGCCTCTCCGGTGGAGGTCATGGCTGCACCTCCTTCTCGTGCTGGTGCCGCTCCTGCTGCACGGTGCCGGGCGCGGCCTGGGTGATCTCGCCCCGGTAGTAGGCCTGTTCGTCGGCCCCGGGGTAGATGGCGTGCGGGCTGTCGACCATGCCCTCGGTGAGGCCGACGAGCAGCTGCTCCTTGGTGAAGATCAGGTCGGCCCGGGTGGAGTCGGCGAGCTCGTACTCGTTGGTCATGGTGAGCGCGCGGGTCGGGCAGGCCTCGATGCACAGCCCGCAGAGGATGCAGCGGGCGTAGTTGATCTGGTAGACCGCGCCGTACCGCTCGCCGGGCGAGTAGCGCTCGTCGTCCCGGTTGTCGGCGCCCTCGACGTAGATGGCGTCGGCCGGGCAGGCCCAGGCGCACAGCTCGCAGCCGACGCACTTCTCCAGGCCGTCGGGGTGCCGGTTCAGCTGGTGGCGGCCGTGGAAGCGCGGGGCGGTGGGCTTCTTCTGCTCCGGGTACTGCTCGGTGAGCCGCTTCTTGAACATGGCCTTGAAGGTCACGCCGAAGCCGGCGGCCGGGCCGAGGATCGACGGCCTGGCTGTCGCGTCGTGCCCTGAGGTGTCGTCCGATGACACGTCGGCTCAGCTCCCTTCGGTGTGGTCGGCCCCGTTGAGGGCGTCCTGGAGTTGCGGGGCGCGGCTGCGCCGGCGCGGGACGGGCGGCAGTTCCTGGCCGGGCAGCGGAGGCACCGGGTAGCCGCCGGCCATCGGGTCGAACGCGGCGGGCGGGGCGGGCTCGGCCGCGGCGGGCTTCTTCCGCAGCAGGTCCCAGACCAGGGCCAGCAGCAGGACGGCGGCGATCGGGGCGCCGACGTACAGCACCACGTTGGCGAAGTCGTAGCCCTCGTTGCGCAGGGCCCGGACGCTGGCCACCATCACCAGCCAGACCAGCGAGACCGGGATGAGGACCTTCCAGCCGAGCTTCATGAACTGGTCGTAGCGCAGGCGGGGCAGCGTGCCTCGGAGCCAGATGAAGAAGAAGAGCAGCAGCTGGATCTTGACGATGATCCAGAGCATCGGCCACCAGCCGTGGTTGGCGCCCTCCCAGAAGGTCGAGATCGGCCAGGGGGCGCGCCAGCCGCCGAGGAAGAGCGTCGAGGCGACGGCCGAGACGGTCACCATGTTGACGTACTCGGCGAGCATGAACATCGCGAACTTCAGCGAGGAGTACTCGGTGTTGAAGCCGCCGACCAGCTCGCCCTCGGCCTCCGGGAGGTCGAACGGCGCCCGGTTGGTCTCGCCGACCATCGCGACGATGTAGACGATGAACGACACCGGCAGCAGTACCGCGAACCAGGTCGGCTGCTGGGAGGCGACGATCTCCGAGGTCGACATCGAGCCGGAGTAGATGAAGACCGCGGCGAAGGACAGGCCCATCGCGATCTCGTAGCTGATCATCTGGGCGGAGGAGCGGATGCCGCCGAGCAGCGGGTAGGTCGAGCCGGAGGACCAGCCGGCCAGCACGATGCCGTAGATGCCGACGGAGGCGGTCGCCAGGATGTAGAGCAGGGCGATCGGCAGGTCGGTGAGCTGCAGCGGGGTGCGGGTGCCGAAGATCGACACCTGGTCGTCGGCCGGCCCGAAGGGGATCACCGCGAAGGCCATGAACGCCGGGATCGCGCTGACGATCGGGGCGAGGACGTAGACCGCCTTGTCGGCCCCGGTGACGACCAGGTCCTCCTTGAGGGCCAGCTTCACGCCGTCGGCGAGCGACTGGAGCATGCCCCAGGGGCCGTGCCGGTTGGGGCCGATCCGCAGCTGCATCCAGGCGACGACCTTGCGCTCCCACACGATCGCGATCAGCACGGTGCCGACCAGGAACGCGAAGACGAAGACCGCCTTGAGCAGCACCAGCCACCAGGGGTCGCGGCCGAAGAAGACGAGCGTGTCGTAGGCGGCGAGCATCTGGGGCTCGGCGAGGGTTCGCATCACGCCTCCTGTGCCGGTGCGATGGTGACCAGGTGGCCGACGGTGGTGCCCAGGGCGCGGTGCGCGCCGCCGGGGGTGGAGTTGAGGGGCAGCCAGACGGTGCGGTCGGGCATGTCCTCGGTGACCTCCAGCGGCAGGACGACCGAGCCGGCCGGGCCGGTGACCCGCAGCGCGGCTGCGGCGCCGATCTCGGCGGCGGTGGCCGCGGAGAGCCGGGCGACGGCCGGGTGCCGGGTGCCGGCGAGGTGCTCGTCGCCCTCCTGGAGGGTGCCGTTGTCGAGCAGCAACCGGTGGCCCGCCAGCACGGCCTGGCCGGTGGCCGGGCGGGGCAGCGGCGCCGGGTGCGCGGAGGGGGCGGCCGGGCGGTCGCCCGTCCACGGGGTGAAGCCGTCGAGCTCGCGGCGGGCCGCGGTGACGTCCGGCAGGCCGAGCGGCCGGCCGAGCGCGTCGGCCAGCATGTGCAGCACCCGCACGTCCGGGTGCAGGTGGCGCTGCATCAGCTGGTCGGCCTTGAGCGCGGGCTCGAACAGCCGGACCCGGCCCTCCCAGTCGAGGAAGGTGCCGGCCTTCTCGGCGACCGCGGCGACCGGCAGCACCACGTCGGCGTGCGCGGTGACGGCGGAGGGCCGCAGCTCCAGCGAGACCACGAACGCGGCCCGGGCGAGCGCCTCCTCGGCGAGCGCCGGGTCGGCGAGGTCCTCGACGCCGACGCCGCCGACCAGCAGCGCGTCCAGGTCGCCGGCCGCGGTGGCGGCGAGGATCTGGTCGGTGTCGCGGCCGAGCCGGGACGGCAGGTCGGGCACGCCCCACGCGGCGGCGGCCTCGGCGCGGGCGGCGAGCACGGTGACCGGGCGGCCGCCGGGCAGCAGGCCGGGCAGCGCGCCGGCCTCGACGGCGCCGCGCTCACCGGCCCGGCGCGGCACCCAGGCGAGCGAGGCGCCGGTGGCATGCGCGAGCCGCAGGGCGGCGGTGAGGCCGCCGGCGGTGGTGGCGAGCCGCTCGCCGACGAGGATCACCGAGCCGGGCGAGCGCAGCGCGTCGGCGGCCCGGCCGGCGTCGTCGGCGAGCACCTCGTCGCCCGCGAGGGCGGCCAGCCACTCGGCCTCGGTGCCGGGGGCGGCGGGCAGGAGCGCACCGCGCAGCTTGCCGAGGCCGCGGGTGGCGTGGGAGGCGATCGCGTAGACGCGCTGGCCCTTGTCGCGGACGGCCTTGCGCAGCCGCAGGAAGACGATCGGCGACTCCTCCTCGGGCTCCAGGCCCGCGAGCAGGACGGCCGGGGCGTCCTCCAGCTGCTGGTAGGTGGGGCCGGTGCCGTCCAGGTCGGTGCCGCGGCCGGCGACGGCGGCGGCCAGGAAGTCCGCCTCCTCGCTGCTGTGCGGGCGGGCCCGGAAGTCCACGTCGTTGGTGCCGAGCACCAGGCGGGCGAACTTGGCGTAGGCGTAGGCGTCCTCGACGGTGGCGCGGCCGCCGGCGAGCACGCCGGTGCGGGCGCCGCGCAGTCCCTCGGCGGCCCGGGCGAGCGCCTCGGGCCAGGAGGCGGGGGCGAGTTCGCCGTCCTCGCCGCGGACCAGCGGGGTGGCGATCCGGTCGCGCTGCTGGGCGTAGCGGAAGGCGAAGCGGCCCTTGTCGCAGCTCCACTCCTCGTTGACCTGCGGCTCCTCGCCGGCGAGGCGGCGCATGACCTTGCCGCGGCGGTGGTCGGTGCGCAGCGAGCAGCCGGAGGAGCAGTGTTCGCAGACGCCGGGTGAGGAGACCAGGTCGAACGGGCGGGAGCGGAAGCGGTAGGCAGCGGAGGTGAGTGCGCCGACCGGGCAGATCTGGATGGTGTTGCCGGAGAAGTAGGAGCGGAAGTCGTCGCCCTCGCCGGTGCCGACCTGCTGGAGGGCGCCGCGTTCGACGAGGTCGATGAAGGGGTCTCCGGCGATCTGCTGGGAGAAGCGGGTGCAGCGGGCGCAGAGCACGCAGCGTTCGCGGTCGAGCAGGACCTGGGTGGAGATCGGGACGGGCTTGGGGTACGTCCGCTTGACGCCGTCGAACCGGGTGTCGGCGTCGCCGGTGGACATCGCCTGGTTCTGCAGCGGGCACTCGCCGCCCTTGTCGCAGACCGGGCAGTCCAGCGGGTGGTTGATGAGCAGCAGCTCCATCACGCCGCGCTGCGCCTTCTCGGCGACGGGCGAGCTGAGCTGGGTGTGGACGACCATGCCCTCGGCGACGGGGATGGTGCAGGAGGCGACCGGCTTGCGCTGGCCCTCGATCTCGACGATGCACTGGCGGCAGGCGCCGGCCGGGTCGAGCAGCGGGTGGTCGCAGAAGCGCGGGATCTGGGTGCCGATCTGCTCGGCGGCGCGGATGACCAGGGTGCCCTTGGGCACCTGGACCTCGACGCCGTCGATGGTGAGCGTGACGAGGTCGGTGGCCGTGGACGAACCCGCGGCGGAGTCGCCGGTCGTTGCAGTGGTCACGCGTGCACCTCCCTCTCGGTGGCGGACTCGTGGGCGTGGTGCCGGCCTGCCCAGACGGTGGAGGCGGCGGGGTCGAGCGGGCAGCGCCGCTCGGTGAGGTGCTGCTCGTACTCCTCGCGGAAGTACTGGAGCGAGGAGACGATCGGGCTGGCGGCGCCGTCGCCGAGGGCGCAGAAGGACTTGCCGTTGATGTTGTCGGCGATGTCGAGGAGCTTCTCCAGGTCGCCGCTCTCGCCCTGGCCGGCCTCGATCCGCTTGAGCAGCTGGACGAGCCAGTAGGTGCCCTCGCGGCAGGGGGTGCACTTGCCGCAGGACTCGTGGGCGTAGAACTCCGTCCAGCGGGTGACGGCGCGCACCACGCAGGTGGTCTCGTCGAAGACCTGGAGGGCCTTGGTGCCGAGCATGGAGCCTGCGGCGCCGACGCCCTCGTAGTCGAGCGGGACGTCGAGGTGCTGGTCGGTGAACATCGGGGTGGAGGAGCCGCCCGGGGTCCAGAACTTGAGGCGGTGGCCGGCCCGGATGCCGCCGCTGATCTCCAGCAGCTGGCGCAGCGTGATGCCGAGCGGTGCCTCGTACTGGCCGGGGTTGGTGACGTGCCCGGACAGCGAGTAGAGGGTGAAGCCGGGGGACTTCTCGGTGCCGAGGCCCTTGAACCACTCCTTGCCGCGGCTGAGGATCGGCGGCACGGAGGCGATCGACTCGACGTTGTTCACCACGGTCGGGCAGGCGTAGAGGCCGGCGATCGCGGGGAACGGCGGCCGGAGCCGGGGCTGGCCGCGGCGGCCCTCCAGGGAGTCGAGGAGGGCGGTCTCCTCGCCGCAGATGTAGGCGCCGGCGCCGGCGTGCACGGTGATGTCGAGGTCGATGCCGGAGCCGAGGACGTCCTTGCCGAGGTAGCCGGCCTCGTAGGCCTCGGCGACGGCGGCCTGCAGCCGACGCAGCACCGGGACGACCTCGCCGCGCAGGTAGACGAAGGCGTGGCTGCAGCGGATCGCGTAGGAGGCGATCACCATGCCCTCGATCAGCGAGTGCGGGTTGGCGAAGAGCAGCGGGATGTCCTTGCAGGTGCCCGGCTCGGACTCGTCCGCGTTGACGACGAGGTAGTGCGGCTTGCCGTCGTTCTGCGGGATGAACTGCCACTTCATGCCGGTGGGGAAGCCGGCGCCGCCGCGGCCGCGCAGTCCGGCGTCCTTGACGAGGGCGATGACGTCGTCGGGCGGCATGGCGAGGGCGTTGCGCAGGCCGGTGTAGCCGTCGTGGCGGAGGTAGGTCTCCAGCGTCCACGGGCGGTCGTCGTCCCAGCTGGCGGAGAGGACCGGCGTCAGGAGCTTCTCGGCCGGTTCGGCGGAGGTCATCACGCTTCGGTCCCTTCGTGGCGGGGGGCGACCACCTTGGTGCCCGGGGTGCCGGGCAGGGCCTCGCCCTTGGCGAGCTTGAGGCCCGCGAGGGAGGGGGTGCCGCCGGCGCCGGACTCGTCGACGGCGCCGGGGCGCTCGTCGGGGAAGCCGGCGAGGATGCGGGCGGTCTCCTTGAAGGAGCAGAGCTTAGCGCCGCGGGTGGGGTGGACCTCCCGGCCGGCGCGCAGGTCGTCGACGAGCTGCTTGGCGCTCTCGGGGGTCTGGTTGTCGAAGAACTCCCAGTTGACCATCACCACGGGGGCGTAGTCGCAGGCGGCGTTGCACTCGATGTGCTCGATGGAGATCTTGCCGTCGTCGGTGGTCTGGTTGTTCTCGATGCCGAGGTGCTGCTTGAGCTCGTCGAAGATCTGGTCGCCGCCGAGGACGGCGCACAGGGTGTTGGTGCAGACGCCGACGTGGTGCTCGCCGGCCGGCCGGCGGCGGTACATGGTGTAGAAGGTGGCGACCGCGGTGACCTCCGCGGTGGTGAGGTCGAGCTGTTCGGCGCAGAAGCGGATGCCCGTCGGGGTGACGCAGCCCTCCTCGGCCTGGACGAGGTGGAGCAGCGGCAGCAGCGCGGAGCGGGCGACCGGGTACCGGCCGATCAGTTCGCGGGCGTCGGCGGCGAGCCGCTCGTGGACGTCCTGCGGGTACGGCTTGGCCGGCAGTGCCGGCAGTCCGAGTTCGACGTTGGTCACCGGTCCACGCCTCCCATCACCGGGTCGATCCCGGCCACCGCGACGATGACGTCGGCGACCTGGCCGCCCTCGCACATCGCCGCCATCGTCTGCAGGTTGGTGAACGAGGGGTCGCGGAAGTGGACCCGGTAGGGCCGGGTGCCTCCGTCGCTGACCACGTGCACCCCGAGTTCGCCCTTGGCCGACTCGACGGCCGCGTAGGCCTGGCCGACGGGCACCCGGAAGCCCTCGGTGACCAGCTTGAAGTGGTGGATCAGGGCCTCCATCGAGGTGCCCATGATCTTCCGGATGTGGTCGAGGGAGTTGCCCATGCCGTCGGGGCCGACGGCGAGCTGGGCGGGCCAGGCGATCTTCTTGTCGCCGACCATGACCGGGCCGGGCTTCAGCCGGTCGAGGCACTGCTCGACGATCCGCAGGGACTGCTTCATCTCCTCCAGCCGGATCAGGAACCGGCCGTAGGAGTCCGCGGTGTCGGCGGTGGCGACCTCGAAGTCGTAGTCCTCGTAACCGCAGTAGGGGTCGGTCTTGCGCAGGTCGTGCGGCAGGCCGGTGGCGCGCAGGATCGGGCCGGTGGCGCCGAGGGCGAGGCAGCCGGCCAGGTCGAGGTGGCCGACGTCGACCAGGCGGGCCTTGAACACCGGGTTGGTGGTGGCGAGTTTGTCGTACTCGTGCATCCGGGAGCGGAACAGCGCGACCGCTTCGCGGATCTTGTCGACGGCGCCGGGCGGGAGGTCCTGGGCGAGGCCGCCGGGGCGGATGTAGGCGTGGTTCATCCGCAGGCCGGTGACCAGCTCGAAGACGTCCAGGATGAGTTCGCGGTCGCGGAAGCCGTAGATCATCAGCGTGGTGGAGCCGATCTCCATGCCGCCGGTGGCGAGCGCCACGAGGTGCGAGGAGATGCGGTTGAGCTCCATCATGAGGACACGGACCACGTTGGCGCGGTCGGGGACGTCGTCGGTGATGCCGAGCAGCTTCTCGACGGCCAGGCAGTAGGCGGTCTCGTTGAACAGCGGCGTCAGGTAGTCCATGCGGGTCACGAAGGTGGTGCCCTGGACCCAGGTCCTGAACTCCATGTTCTTCTCGATGCCGGTGTGGAGGTAGCCGATGCCGCAGCGGGCCTCCGTCACCGTCTCGCCGTCGATCTCCAGGATCAGCCGCAGCACGCCGTGGGTGGACGGGTGCTGGGGGCCCATGTTGACGATGATCCGCTCGTCGTCGGCGCGGGCGACGGACTCGACGACCTCGCCCCAGTCGCCGCCGGTGACGGTGAAGACGCGCCCTTCGGTGGTCTCGCGGGCGCCGGCCTCTTCGTAGTGGTGAGTGGTCATCAGCTGTACGACCTCCGCTGGTCGGGCGCCGGGATCTGGGCGCCCTTGTACTCGACGGGGATGCCGCCGAGCGGGTAGTCCTTGCGCTGCGGGTGGCCCAGCCAGTCGTCCGGCATCATGATCCGGGTGAGGGCGGGGTGGCCGTCGAAGACCAGGCCGAAGAAGTCGTAGGTCTCGCGCTCGTGCCAGTCGTTGGTCGGGTAGACGCTGACGACGGACGGGATGTGCGGGTCGGTGTCCGGTGCGGTGACCTCCAGCCGGATCAGCCGGGTGTGGGTGATCGACCGCAGGTGGTAGACGGCGTGCAGCTCGCGGCCCTTGTCGGTCGGGTAGTGGACGCCGCTCACGCCGAGGCAGAGCTCGAAGCGGAGCGCCGGATCGTCGCGCAGGGTGCGGACGGCCTTCAGCAGGTGCTCGCGGGCGACGTGGAAGGTGAGTTCGCCGCGGTCGACGACGGTCTTCTCGACCACCTCGGCCACGTCGAGGCCCTGCTCCTCCAGGGCGCCCTCGAACTCGTCGGCGACCTCGTCGAACCAGCCGCCGTAGGGGCGGGTGCTCGCGGGCGGCAGCGCGACGGGGCGGGTGAGGCCGCCGAAGCCGGAGGTGTCACCGGTGCCCTGGGCGCCGAACATGCCCTGGCGCTTGCCGATCACCTCGACGGGGATCTCCTTGCGGGTGGCGGGCACGTCGTTCTGCTCGGTCATCGCAGCAGCCCCCGCATCTCGCTGACCGGGGTGGCCTGCAGCGCGACCTGCTCGGCCTGCTCCTCGGCGCGGCGGCGGTTCACGCCGAGCTTCTCGTGCTGGATCTTCTCGTGCAGCTTGAGGATCGCGTCCATCAGCATCTCCGGGCGGGGCGGGCAGCCCGGCAGGTAGATGTCGACCGGGACGATGTGGTCCACGCCCTGGACGATCGCGTAGTTGTTGAACATGCCGCCGGAGGAGGCGCACACGCCCATCGAGATGACCCACTTCGGGTTGGCCATCTGGTCGTAGACCTGGCGCAGCACCGGGGCCATCTTCTGGCTGACCCGGCCGGCCACGATCATCAGGTCGGCCTGCCGCGGGGAGCCGCGGAACACCTCCATGCCGAACCGGGCCAGGTCGTAGCGGCCGGCGCCGGTCGTCATCATCTCGATCGCGCAGCAGGCCAGGCCGAAGGTGGCGGGGAAGAGCGACGCCTTCCGCACCCACCCTGCGGCGGCCTCCACGCTGGTGAGCAGGAAGCCGCTCGGCAGCTTCTCCTCGATACCCATCAGATCCCTCTCAATGCCCTCGAGTCCGGTGGCTTGTCCGCCCGTTCACAAAGTCAGCGGTCAGTCCCACTCCAGACCGCCACGGCGCCAGACGTAGGCGTACGCGACGAAGACGGTGGCGATGAACAGGAGCATCTCGACCAGCCCGAAGATCCCGAGGGCGTCGAAGCTGACCGCCCACGGGTAGAGGAAGACGATCTCGATGTCGAAGACGATGAAGAGCATCGCCGTCAGGTAGTACTTGATCGGGAACCGCCCGCCGCCCACCGGCTGCGGGGTCGGCTCGATACCGCACTCGTACGCCTCCAACTTGGCCCGGTTGTAGCGCTTCGGGCCGGTGAGCGAGGCCATCACGACGGAGCCGACCGCGAACGCCGCCGCGATGGCACCGAGTACGAGGATCGGCGCGTAGGCATTCATAGCCCCCGCTCCCTCCGTCCAGTCGTCCTTGACTGCAGATAGGAACTGCCGGGTCACGCTGGGGTGATCCGGTGATCCGAACCATGAGATCACCCCCATGTGAGGCAGTTCACAAAGCCCGGATCGAGCGCATCCTATGCCCGTCGGCTTGTGATCTGCGACACGCGGTTCTGAACGATCTTTGTGATCTGCGCCACCTCGCAAACGACCATCAACCGACCGAAGCCACGGCCCATCCACGCAATGAAGGCAAATGGTCACAAACAGTCGCATTCACTTCTGAAGCGACTGGTCAGAGGCTTGCGCCTATATCAATCATGCCGCCGCCGGAGCAAATTTCTGAGCACTCCGTCGGGCGTGATATAGGCACCTCACCCGCCCGGGTGCGGGGGCGGTGCGGTCGATTGACCTTTCTTTCACAAGCTCACGAATGCCCGCCGCGCACCCGTTCAGCGGCTGGCCGCCCGGCCCGCCGCCCGCCACCCTTGGTCCATGCCCCTCCCCCGGTACGGCGTGGCCGCCGGCACCTTCCACGACTTCACCCGCGACCCCTCGCACGACTTCGGCCACTGGTACCACGGCCACCTCACCCTGACGACGCCAGAAGGCCCGTACCACGCGGCCCTCGACGTGGACTCGCCGGACGACAACGGGGTCGCCTACCGGGTCGTGGACGGCCTCACCACCGCCGACGTCGCGGCCGTCCGCGCCCTGCCCGACGGCTTCCACCCGCTCGCCTCCACCCCGGCCTCCGGCGCCCTCGACTACGTGCGCAGCCCGCAGCTGCAGGACGCCGCCTGGCTCGCCGCCCCCGCCGCACTCGCCCGCAGGCTGCGGCGGCTCGTCGCCCGCCCCGCCCCCGGGGCCGCCGCCTTCGGCCCCGACCTCCTCGACCGGCTCGCCGGACCGCTGCCCGGGCGGACCTTCCCCTGGGTGCCCAGCGACGGCGACAACGCGCTCGACGTGCTGCAGCCGTACCTCCACGCGGCGAGCCGGATCTACGTCTTCGGCCAGCGCTTCGACGGCGGCGCGGGCGGGCCCGGCGTGCACGACGTCCACCTCAACCAGGGCGACCCGTACGGCAGTCAGTGGTGGCCCGACAACGGCACCTGGCAGGACGGCGCCGTGGTCTGCGAGCACCCCACGGGCACGGTCGCGGTCTGGCAGATCAAGTTCGACACCCAGGTCCTCACCACCGACGACGCCGGGCACCCCCGCTGAGGCCCTGCCCGGGGCGGGCGGGCTCCCGTACGGTGGAGGACCGTCCGTCCACCGCCGCACAGGAGCCGCCCGCATGGAGACCAGCAGCTGGGACAGCATCGACCGCCTGGTGGGCTGGCTGGACGGGGCGAGCACGCTGCCCGCCGGGGAGGAGAGGCTGCTGCGGCTGCTCAAGCTCACCGAGGAGGTCGGCGAGGTGGGGCAGGCGGTGATCGGCGCGACCGGGCAGAATCCGCGCAAGGGCGTCACGCACGGCTGGGAGGACGTCCAGGCCGAACTGTGCGACGTGGTGGTCAGCGCCCTGGTCGCCCTGCGCACCCTGACCCCGGACGCCCGCACCGTCTTCGAGGACCGCCTCGCCCGCATCGAGGCCCGCTCCCTGGCGGTTCGCCGGGAGGGCTGAAACCTCCGGGGCAGCACGCAAGAAGAAGCATCCAGAGGCAGCAGGTCAGGGGCGCGGGGAACTGCGCAGTCCGGGAGTGGGCGTGACGGCAGTACGGGCCGACCCCTGATTGCGCAGTGACCCGCATCCGGATTGCGCAGTTCCCCGCGCCCCTGAGGTGGCCCCGCCTCCTACCCGCCGGTGAGGCGGAAGGCGGTGCGGCCGAAGCCGACCTGGTCGCCCGGGGAGACCCGGACCGGGCCGGTCACCCGGCGGCCGTTGACGAAGGTGCCGTTGGCCGAGCCGAGGTCGTGCAGCACCCAGCCGCCGTCCTGGTAGCGGAGTTCGGCGTGGGTGCGGGACACGGTCGAGTCCGACAGCCGCAGGCCGCTGCCGTGGTTGCGGCCGATCAGCAGCGGCTGCGGTCCGGGCTGCGGCAGGCCGAGTTCGGGCAGCTGCTGGTTGCGCCAGGTGCGCCGCAGCCGGACGTGGAAGGCGGAGACGCCGCCGACCGCGCGCAGCACGATGCGGGAGACCGGCCCGCCGGTGGGTAGGCCGGCCAGTGCCTGGTCGATCTCGGCGCGGGTGCGGGCGACCAGCACCAGCTCCATCCGCCGCATGAAGGTGTCGTGGGACAGCCGACCGTTGCCGACCCCGTCGCGCAGCGCTCCGAGCGCCCGCTCGCGGTCGGCCTCGGACGGCCGGGCCACCTCTGCCCCGAACTCTGCTGACGCCATGGAAGGGATTGTCCGACCAGCGGAAGTTCCCTGTCCAGCGGCGCTGCGCGGCCGGGCCGTCAGGCGCGGGGCGCGACCTTGGTGAGGCCGTTGATGATGCGGTCCATGGCGTCGCCGCCCTGCGGGTCCGTCAGGTTGGCGAGCAGCTTCAGCAGGAACTTCATCAGGACGGGGTGGGTGAGGCCGCGTTCGGCCGCGGTCTGCATGATCTTCGGGTGGCCGAGCAGCTTCACGAAGACCCGGCCCATCGAGTAGTAGCCGCCGTAGACCTCCTTGAGGATCTGCGGGTAGCGCTGCAGGGCGCGCTCGCGGCCGGCGTCGGTGACCCGGGCCGTCGCCTGGACGATGACGCCCGCGGCGATCTGGCCGGACTCCATGGCGTAGGCGATGCCCTCGCCGTTGAACGGGTTGACCATGCCGGCGGCGTCGCCGACCAGCAGCAGTCCGCGGGTGTAGTGCGGCTGCCGGTTGAAGGCCATCGGCAGGGCGGCCCCGCGGATCGGGTCGGTCATGTTCTCGGGGGTGTAGCCCCACTCCTCGGGCATGCTCGCGCACCAGCTCTTCAGCACCTCGCGCCAGTTGAGGTCGCCGAAGGCGGGCGAGGAGTCGAGGATGCCGAGGCCGACGTTGCTGGTGCCGTCGCCCATGCCGAAGATCCAGCCGTAGCCGGGCAGCAGCTTGCGCTGGCCGTGCCGGGTGTCCCAGAGCTCCAGCCAGGACTCCAGGTAGTCGTCGTCGTGCCGGGGCGAGGTGAAGTACGTCCGGTAGGCGACGCCCATCGGGCGGTCCTCGCGGCGGTGCAGGCCCATCGCGACCGACAGCCGGGTGGAGTTGCCGTCCGCGGCGACGACCAGCGGGGCGCGGAAGACGACCGGGCGCTTCTCGTCGCCGAGCTTGGCGGTGACGCCGGTGATCCGGCCGGTGCGCTCGTCCAGCACCGGGCCGGTGACGTTGCAGTTCTCGTACAGCCGGGCGCCGGCCTTGGAGGCCTGACGGGCCAGCAGCTCGTCGAAGTCGGCGCGCTTGCGGACGAGGCCGTAGTCCGGGAAGGCGGAGAGCTCCGGCCAGTCGAGCTCCAGCCGGACGCCGCCGCCGATGATCCGCAGGCCCTTGTTGTGCAGCCAGCCGTTCCCGGTGGAGACGTCGATGCCCATGTCGACGAGCTGCTTGGTGGCGCGCGGGGTCAGGCCGTCGCCGCAGACCTTCTCCCGCGGGAACTCGGTCTTCTCCAGCAGCAGGACGTCCAGTCCGGCCTGCGCCAGGTAGTACGCGGTGGTGGAGCCGGCCGGGCCCGCGCCGACCACGATGACGTCGGCGGTGGCCTCGACGGTGCCGCTCAGGTCGATGGCGGTCTCGGACACGGGCACACTCCTGCGCTGGAACGGCGGACGGCTGGCTGGACTGAGTGTAGCCAGCGCTTACGCGCGGAAACCCCGGTGCAGGGCCACGATGCCGCCGGTGAGGTTGCGCCAGGCGACCTTCGACCAGCCGGCCTGCTGCAGCTTGGCGGCCAGCTCGGGCTGGTCGGGCCAGGAGCGGATGGACTCGGCGAGGTAGACGTAGGCGTCCGGGTTGCTGCTGACGGCGGAGGCGACCGGCGGCAGGGCGCGCATCAGGTACTCGGTGTAGACCGTGCGGAAGGGCGTCCAGGTCGGCGTGGAGAACTCGCAGATGACGATCTTTCCGCCGGGCTTGGTGACCCGGTGCATCTCGCGCAGCGCCGCGTCGGTGTCCTGCACGTTGCGCAGCGCGAAGGAGATGGTGACGGCGTCGAAGGTGGCGTCGGCGAAGGGCAGCTTGGTCGCGTCGCCCGCGGTCATCGCCAGCTCCGGGTGGCGCTGCTTGCCCTCGGCGAGCATGCCGGTGGAGAAGTCGCAGGGCACCACCTTGGCGCCGGCCTCGGCGAACGGCAGCGAGGAGGTGCCGGTGCCGGCCCCCAGGTCGAGGACCAGCTGGCCGGGCTCGGCCGCGACCGCGTCGGCGACCGCCCGCCGCCAGGCCCGGGCCTGGCCGAGCGAGAGCACGTCGTTGGTGCGGTCGTACTTGGCCGCGACGTCGTCGAACATGGCGGCGACTTCGTGGGGCTGCTTGTCCAGGGAGGCTCGGGTCACGCCCCCATTGTTCACCCTGGTGGCACCGGCCCGGGCAACGGGTGCACGTCGGAGTGCCGTGCCCCCGGCGGCGGCCGGGTGCTTCGCGGCGGAACGGACCGGCACGAGGGCCCGCCGGTGCCGTCGGCGCCCCTCGGGGTCACCCCTGGGGCCGGCCCCGGCGGCCGCCCTTGCGGCGGCGGCGGGACCGCTTGCCGTGGGTGAGGGCGGGCATGCCCTCGGCGGCCAGCACCACGGTGGTGCGGACCCGGGCGCCGCCCTCCCGGGCCGGGCGGGTGCGGCGGTGGCGCAGGATGCGGACCAGGCACAGGCCGAGGAGGAGCAGGGCGACCGGCACGCTGGTGCGGGCCAGGGTGATGCCGACCGGCTGCGGGTAGCGGTTGCCGCAGACCCGGACGGCGGCCGGGTCGTCCGCGGCGTGCTCCAGGCAGACCCGGTCGCCGACCACGGCGCCCTCCGGCAGCCACAGGTCGGCGGCGCTGAGGCGGCGGCCCTCGGCGGTGTAGACGACCTCGCTGTAGCTGCCGCTGCCGCCGGGCAGCTGGGTGACGGTGCCCTGGACGCGGACGGGGTTGGCGGTGATCCGGTCGGCCTGGTCGGCCTGCCGCCAGCCGAGCAGGCACATGCCGAGGGCGAGCACGGCGCTCAGCACGGCCCCGAGGTACCAGCCTCGGCCCAGCCGGGGGGCTGGCTGGTGGGGGGCGGTGGCGGGTCGCATCGGTCCTGTCCTGGCGGCCGGGGCCCGGTGGGGGCCCGGTGGTGAGGGGCGCCCCTGGGACGGTGCCTGAGGGGCTGTCCGGGATCGTAGCCGCTGGCGGTGCCTCAGGTCACGGCGGGATGTGTGCGGTTTGTACGACCTTTGCCGGGGCATGGCACTGCGGGAGGGACGGCGGCGTGTCAGCGGCCGCGGTGGAGCAGCCGTCCGCCGAGCACGGTGGCCAGGCAGCAGCCGGCGCCGGAGCGTTCCAGTTCGGCGGCCGAGCCGGCGGCGAAGACGGCGAAGTCGGCCGGGCCGCCCGCCCGCAGCGGGCGGTGGACGGCCTCGGCGAGGCTGCGGCCGGCGAGCGGGTCGAGCCCGCCGTCGGCGCCGTCGCCGGGGACGGCGGCCAGCCCGGAGCGGGCCACCGCGGTGCGCACGGCGGGGTGGGCGAAGGGCCCTGCGACGGCGGTGGTGCCGTGGCCGAGCATCCGCTGCAGGCCGCGCCGGGCGGAGCCGCCGCGCCGTTCGTCGGAGACGTTGAGGACGAGCGGCTCCGCACCGAGCTCCTCGCGCGGGTCGGGGTGGTAGCGCCGCTCCAGCTGGCAGGCCCCGTACGGGTTGAGCAGGCCGGGCACGAGCAGGCCCGGCCACTCGCGCTGCCGGGCGGCGGCGTCCGGCCGGTCGGCGTAGGGGCCGACCCAGGCGACCAGGGCGCCGTCGACCAGCACCGCGCCGTCGGCGGTCGCCGGGGCCGCGGGGGCGGCCGGGTCGGCGATCAGCAGGGCGGCGCGGTGCAGGGTCAGCATCAGTTGGCCGAGAGGATCTTCAGCTCGGGGTGGGCGGTGCCGCCCTCGATCGCGGTGGAGGCGATGTGCGAGGCGACCCGGGGGTCGACCGGGTCGTTCGCCGGGTCGTCGAGCACGCGCAGGTGCTGGTAGGTGGTGGAGCGCTGCGCGGGGGTGCGGCCGGCCGCCCGGATGAGGTGGATCAGCTCGGTGAGGTTGGAGCGGTGCTTGGCGCCGGCCGCGGAGACGACGTTCTCCTCCAGCATCACGGAGCCGAGGTCGTCGGCGCCGTAGTGCAGCGAGAGCTGGCCGGCCTCCTTGCCGGTGGTGAGCCAGGAGCCCTGGATGTGGGCGACGTTGTCGAGGAAGAGCCGGGCGACGGCGATCATCCGCAGGTACTCGAAGACGGTGGCCTGGGTGCGGCCCTTCAGGTGGTTGTTCTGCGGCTGGTAGGTGTACGGGATGAAGGCGCGGAAGCCGCCGGTGCGGTCCTGCACGTCGCGGATCATCCGCAGGTGCTCGATGCGCTCGGCGTTGGTCTCGCCGGTGCCCATCAGCATGGTGGAGGTGGACTCCACGCCGAGGCCGTGCGCGGCCTCCATGATCTCCAGCCAGCGCTCGCCGGACTCCTTGAGCGGGGCGATCGCCTTGCGGGGGCGCTCCGGCAGCAGTTCGGCGCCGGCGCCGGCGAAGGAGTCCAGGCCCGCCCGGTGGATCCGGGTGATGGCCTCCTCGATCGTCACTCCGGAGATCCGGGCCATGTGCTCGACCTCGGAGGCGCCCAGCGAGTGGATGACCAGCTCGGGGAACTCGCCCTTGATCGCCGAGAAGGCCCGCTCGTAGTACTCCACGCCGTAGTCCGGGTGGTGGCCGCCCTGGAACATGATCTGGGTGCCGCCCAGCTCGACCGTCTCCGCGCAGCGGCGCAGGATCTCGTCGAGGTCGCGCGACCAGCCCTTGTCGCTCTTCGGCGGGACGTAGAAGGCGCAGAACTTGCAGGCCGTCACGCAGACGTTGGTGTAGTTGATGTTCCGTTCGATGATGTACGTCGCGATGTGCTCGACGCCGGCGTAGCGGCGGCGGCGCACGGCGTCCGCGGCGGCACCGAGGGCGTGCAGCGGCGCGGAGCGGTAGAGCTCCAGCGCCTCCTCGGGGGTGATCCGGCCGCCCGCGGCCGCACGGTCGAGGACGGCCTGCAGGTCGGCGGCGGGGGAGTCGAGGGTCTGCTCGGACACCTTGCGGGCCTACTTTCTTTCCAACGGCGGGCTGTCCGACGGCGGCACCGGCGGGCGGCGGGGCGTCTCCGGGACGGGAGGGCGCCCGGACGGCAGGACCGAACCAGCCTACGCCAGCCCTTTTCTGCGGCCCGTCACCCCTGCTTGGCCAGGTCGCCGGAGGGGTCCATGCCGAGCGGCGCGCCGCTCACCTGCAGGTGCAGCGAACCGCCGCCCGCCGGGGTGTAGGTCTGCTTCTCGGGTTCGCCGGTGCACCGCGGATCGTCGCCCACCGGGCGCTCCTGCAGCTCGATCCGGTCGGCAGAGGCCGTGAGCAGGGTGAGTTCGCCGCGGCAGACGGTGTCGCTGAAGGCGGACGCGTTGCTGGTGCGGCCGACCACCTCGCCGACCTTGCCCCGGCCGAACTCGACCCGGAAGGTGCTGGGCAGGCCGCCGACGCGGGTGGTGATGGTGCCCTGCCAGGTCCCGAGGTAGCCGGCCGGGAGGGTACCGGAGCCGCTGGCCCAGGCGGCCGGGGAGGACGGCGCCCCGGCCGGGGAGGACGGCTGCCCGCCGGAGGCGCCGCTCGCGCCGCCGGTGTCGGCGGGTCTGCTGGTGGCGGCGTCCTGGCTGCCGCGGTCCGGCTTCCCGGAGCCGGGCAGCGCCGCCCACAGGCCGCCGCCCGCGGCGAGCACCGCCAGCACGGCGAGCGGCACCGCCCGGCGGCGGCGCGGGCGGGCGGCGGCGGGCCGGTCGAGGGTGGTCGGGGTGCGGTCGTAGGGCGGGCCGTCCGGACCCGGCGGGCCGGGCGGGGGCACGGGGGCGGGGGCCGCGGCGGGGGCGGCCGGCTCGTCCGGGTCGTGCGCCTCCAGGTCGAGCAGTTCGACGGCGCTGCGGGCGACGGCGGCGGAGACGGCGGGCGGCAGCCAGTCCCCGGCGGCGGGGGACGCTGCGGGGGCCAGCAGGGCGCGCAGCGCGGCCGGGGTGGGCCGGTCGGCGGCGTCCTTGCGGAGGCAGGCCCGGACGGCCTCGCGCAGCGGGCCGGTGATCCCGCCGAGGTCGGGCTCCTCGTGCAGGACGCGGTAGAGCAGGACGGCGGCGCTGACGCCCTCGCCGAAGGGGGCGGTGCCGGTGGCGGCGAAGGCGAGCACGGCGCCGAGCGAGAAGACGTCCCCGGCGGGGCCGGCCGCCTCGCCGGCGGCCTGTTCGGGCGAGAGGTAGCCGGGCGAGCCGACCACGTACCCGGAGCGGGTGAGGGCGGTGGCGGCGTCCAGGGCGCGGGCGATGCCGAAGTCGATCAGGCGCGGGCCGTCCAGGGCGAGCAGCACGTTGGACGGCTTGACGTCGCGGTGCACCAGGCCGAGGGCGTGCACCTGCTCCAGGGCCTCGGCGAGGGCGGCGCCGAGGGTGTGCACGGCCGGGACGGGCAGCGGGCCGTGCCGGCGGACGGCGGCGTCCAGCGAGGGCCCGGCGACGTAGCCGCTGGCCACCCAGGGGTGGTCGCCCTCGGTGTCGGCGTCCAGCACCGGGGCCGTCCAGCGACCGCCGACCAGCCGGGCGGCCGCGACCTCCTGGCGGAACCTGGCCCGGAACTCGGGGTCGTCGGCGAGTTCGCCGCGCACCACCTTGACCGCGACCGTCCGGCCGCCGGCCGTGCGGCCCAGGTAGACCCGTCCCATGCCGCCCGCGCCGAGCCGGCGCAGCAGCCGGTACGAGCCGACCCGTGCCGGGTCCGAAGCACCCAGTGGTTCCATCCGCCCCCGCCTCCCGTCGGGCCCGGTGGGCCCCGCCGGACAGTACCAACCGGGGCCACCGCACGCCCGGTGTTACCCGGCGGCGGACACGGACTCCAGCAGGCGCACCGTCACGTCCGCGGCGAAGCCGCTGTCGTGGGCCACCCGGCGGGCGAACTCGGCGATGCCGGCGAGCTGGCGGCCGCCGAGCGAGTAGTCCAGGGCCTCGGTGAAGTACCGCTCCAGCAGCGGCGCTTCGAAGGACTCCCAGCGGGCGGCCTGCTCGGCGACCTTGCCGGCCTCGGTGAGGGAGAGGTCGCGGGACTCCAGGAAGGCGCGGTGCACGGCGGCGACGGTGCCGGGCTGCTGCTCGGCGTAGTCGCGGCGGGCGGCCCAGACGGCGAAGACGAAGGGCAGGCCCGTCCACTCCTTCCACATGGCGCCGAGGTCGTGGACGGCGAGGCCCTGGCGGGGGGCCTGTTCCAGGGAGGCGCGCAGGGCGGGGTCGCCGATGAGGACGGCGGCGTCGGCGCGGGCGAGCATCGCGTCGAGGTCGGGCGGGCTGGAGAAGTACTCGGGCCGGACGCCCTCGCGCTCCTCCAGCAGCAGGCGGGCGAGCCGGACGGAGGTGCGGCTGGTGGAGCCGAGGGCGACCGGGCGGCCGTCGAGGTCGGCGAGCGGGACCTTGCTGACGATCACGCAGGACATCACCGGGCCGTCGCTGCCCACGGCGATGTCGGGCAGCACGACCAGGTCCTCGGCGTGCCGCAGGTATTCGACGCAGGTGATCGGGCCGATGTCGAGGTCACCGGCGACCAGGCGGTCGCTGAGCTTCTCGGGGGTGTCCCTGGTGAGGTCGAGATCGAGGAGGTTGCCGGTCCGCGCGAGCCCCCAGTAGAGGGGCAAACAGTTGAGGAACTGAATATGTCCGACCCGGGGCCTTACCGCCGCCGAGCTGCCCGCTTCGCTACCGGTCACCGTGCGCTCCCTCTGATGTTCGTACTCTCCCCGCAGCGTATGCCTGCCGCGTTCAGGTCCCGACACCAGGCGGGCGACACACCGGCGCGCCCTTCGGTCACCCCTGGTCGGGGTCGCGCCCGCGTGCTAACGTCTCTTCCAGTTGCAGTTTGATTCCCCTTGCAGTACTTGAAGCCTGCGGAGCATGTAACCGCGGGCTTTTCGTAGTTTTTCAGCAGTTTCAGCGCAATTGAGCATTGATTGAGCACTGTGCGAAAAACTCCGGACCATACCGGAGGCAGGGCGATCAGCGCAGCGGACCGGAGGTCACACGGTGTGGCCTCCAATACGTCCCTCGCAAGGAGAACGGCATGGCTCAGGGAACCGTCAAGTGGTTCAACGCTGAGAAGGGCTTCGGCTTCATCGCCCAGGAGGGCGGCGGCCCCGACGTCTTCGTCCACTACTCCGCCATCAACTCGACCGGCTTCCGGTCGCTCGAGGAGAACCAGGCGGTCACCTTCGACGTCACCCAGGGCCCGAAGGGCCCGCAGGCGGAGAACGTCACCGCAGTCTGACGATCCTCTGATGATCTGATCGCTCCGGACCTCCGGGTCCGCCGGTGGCCACCCGGGCCGCCACACGAGCACGAAGCGCAGTACCAAGGGGGCCCGCCACGTCGTGGCGGGCCCCCTGCCTGTTCCGGCCCCGCTCCGCCCCGGCCCCGGCCGCGCGGTCCCGGACGCCGGGACCCGCACGGACGGGCGCACCCGCCCGTGCGGGAGCACTGCTCCGTCAGCCACCGGGCATCGCTCGATCGGGTGATCCTCGCCACGCTGCCGGGGCTGTTGTCGATTCGTGACCGGACGGTCTCCGCGGTGCGAAACTGCCGGGGCCCTTCGCGCGTCTATCGAAGGGAACACGGCGAAGGGGTGTGGCAGTGAAGCGGGCGGCAGGCAGGGTCGTGGCGGCAGCGGTGCTCGGTGGGGCTCTGGTGCTCACCACCGCGTGCAGCAGCGGCGGCGGTGGGGGTTCGTCCTCGGGCGCCGACAAGCAGGAGCAGAAGAAGTCCCAGGCCCAGCTGACCATCGAGCCGGCCAACGGCGCCACCAAGGTGAAGCCGTCCGGCGCGCTCAAGGTCGCGGTGGCCAACGGCAGGCTCACCACGGTCAAGGTGACGGGCAAGGACGGCAAGGAGGTCCCGGGCACGATCACCCCCGACGGCCTCGGCTGGACGCCCGCGCAGAACCTCGCCGTCTCCACCGAGTACAAGGTGACCGCCCAGGCCGCGGACGCCGCCGGCGTGGCCGCCACCTCGGAGAGCAGCTTCACCACCCTGACGCCCGCCAAGGGCGCCGGCCCGTACGACAACATCTCGGACAAGCAGACGTACGGCGTCGGCATGATCGTCTCGCTGAGCTTCAAGAAGGCCGTCGAGAACAAGGCGGCCGTCGAGAAGGCCGTCACCTTCGAGGCGTCCGACGGCACCGTGGTCAAGCCGCACTGGTTCGGCAACAACCGGGTGGACTTCCGCCCGGAGCAGTTCTGGAAGCCGCAGACCAAGGTCACCGTGCACTACCGGCTGAAGAGCGTCGAGACCTCCCCGGACGTGTACGGCGAGGTCGACAGCGACCAGAGCTTCACCATCGGCCGCTCCCGGGTCAGCGTCGCCGACGCCTCCACCCACCAGATGGTGGTCAAGGAGGACGGCAAGCCGGACGCCACCATCCCGATCAGCGCCGGCGCCAGCTCGCCCGCCTCGCAGAACACCTTCAACGGCACGATGGTGGTCATGGCCAAGGAGGGGACGACCGTCATGGACTCCTCCACCGTGGTCAACCACGAGGGCCCGGCCTACAAGGTCGAGATGCCGCACGCCCTGCGGCTCACCCCCACCGGCACCTACGTGCACGGCAAGTACGCCCCGGGCGTCTTCGGCCGCACCAACACCAGCCACGGCTGCATCGGTCTGGAGGACACCTCCGCCAAGGACGGCTCGCCGGGCTCGTCCGCCGGCCAGTTCTACGACGCCGCGATCGTCGGCGACCCGGTCACCGTGCAGAACTCGGTCGGTCAGCAGGTCCGGCCGGACAACGGCCTGAGCGGCTGGAACATCAGCTGGGACAAGTGGTGACGCGCTGACCCGAACGCCGTCGGGGCGTCCGTCCGGAGGGGGGATCCGGACGGGCGCCCCGATGTCGTCTCAGGGGTGGTTCCCGCGCTTCGTCACCAGGCGGACGGCGCCGGCGGGGCGACCACCGGCGGGCGGTCGTCGCAGGTGATGGTGTTGGGCAGCTCCCAGGGGGCGAGCCAGGCGCCGGTGGTGCCGCCGCCGTCGTTGCCGCCGAGGTCGGTCACCGAGAACTCGGAGCCGGCCGGGGTGAAGTGGAAACTGCCGCAGTTGTTCACGCCGACCGCGCCGACGTTGCGGGCGTCCACGTTCTCGAAGTCGGCGGAGCCGGCCGCCCGGGCGCTGAGCACCGAGGTGCCGGTGCCGTCGACCCGGATGTCCTTGAAGTGCAGGCCGGTGACCTCGTAGAGGTCCTTGACCGGCCAGTCGGCCACCACCGTCACCGCGTTGTAGGTGCTGTCGAGGAAGTGGTCGCCGGTCACCCGGACGTCCGCGGCGATGTCCTTCTCCAGCGCGTAGAACCAGATCGCGCCGAGGCCGATCTTCCAGTTCAGCTCGTAGGTGCCGGAGCGGACGGTGGTGTTGTCGGTGATCCACAGGTGCCCGGCGAACGGCTCGGCGCCGAACCGGGAGCCGACGTGGATCGCGCTCCCCTCGCGGACCGGGTCGGCGACCAGGTTCCCGGAGACGGTGTTGTCGGTGCCGCCGTAGATCGCGATGCCGTTGGCCAGCACCGGCGACTGCACGGTGTTGTGGTCGAAGGTGTTGCGGGCGTCCGCGGTCTTCTCGGACCACATGGCGAGGCCGTCGTCGCCGGTGTTGCGGACGAGGTTGTGGGAGACCACCGAGTCGGTGACGCCGGTGTGGAAGTTCAGGCCGTCGGCGATCTGGTCGGTGATCACGTTGCGGGTCACCTCGAGGTTCTTCATCGGCCCGTCGAACCAGAGGCCCACCTTGGTGTGGTGGATGTACAGGCCCTCGATCACCGAGTCGCTCATCGCGCCGCCGATGCCGTTCACCTGGTC
This sequence comes from Kitasatospora sp. NPDC085895, assembly GCF_040702125.1. Classification (NCBI taxonomy): domain Bacteria; kingdom Bacillati; phylum Actinomycetota; class Actinomycetes; order Kitasatosporales; family Streptomycetaceae; genus Kitasatospora; species Kitasatospora sp. NPDC085895. The sequence continues at coordinate 49,771 of NZ_JBFBJY010000010.1, forward strand.
GGTGTCGATCCGCTCGCGGACGTCGCCCTCGATCGCGAAGCCGGACAGGTGGACGTTGCGGCTGCCGCCCGCGGCGGCGTCCTTGCCGTAGAAGCCGACGCCGGTGTGCACCGATCCGTCGGGCGCCTGGGTCGCCAGGTCGACCTGGTGCCCCTTGACGATCGTGTACCAGCTGCCGGCGCCCTCGATCGTCACGTCGTCGACCACGATGTGCCGGTTGACCTGGTAGGTGCCCGGCGGCAGGTAGACCGGCAGGCGGACCCGGCGGGCGAAGGCGATCGCCCGGTCCAGCGCGTCCGCGGAGTCGCGGCGGCCCGTCGGGTCGGCGCCGAAGGCGAGCACGTCGGCGGCGGCGAGGTTCACGTGCGGGGCGGCGACGAGCTCGGAGTCGAGCAGGTCGACCACCGTCCAGGCGGCCTTGCTGCCCTGCGGCACCGTCAGCCGCACGGTCTCGCCGGCCTTGTGGGTGCGGCCGAGCAGCAGGCGCTGCTCGTCGTAGAAGCGGGTGGGCCGGAAGGGCTCGGCGATCTCCGGGGCCGGGGTGGTGGCGCTCGGCACGCAGGAGCACTCGGTGATCCACCAGTCCGGGTGCAGCAACCCGGCCTGCGGGTCGTTGCTGAACGGGTACTGGTTGTAGAGCCAGGAGTACTGCGAGGTCAGCGTCATGGTGCTGTGCTTGCGGCCGTTCACCGCGACGTCCAGCGGCGCGGTGGTGCCGCCGCCGCCCGGGGCGTCCGGGATGCTGTAGCGCACGGTGATCGCGTTGGCCGCGGCGGGCAGGGTGAACTCGACGTACTGGCCGGGCGTCAGCTTCACCGCGGACCGGCCGGAGGCCTCCGAGGGCAGGGTGTAGGCGGTGCGGTCCGGGCCGATCACCGTGCCGGTGCTCCGCGCGTTCTCGGCCTCCTGCTCGGCCGCGCCCAGGTCGGCGCCGCGGCCCGCGACCAGTGCGGGTGCCAGGCCCGCCCGCGTCACGACGGCCCCGGCGGCGGGCCTCCCGGTGTCGGCGGCGGCCGGCCCGGCGTAACCGACGGTGGCCGCGGTCACCGCCGCCAGCACGGCCGCGGCACGTCGCGGCGGCCCGCCGGCCCGGTGCGTCGCAGCTCCTCTGATGCTCCGTGACATCGCTTGCTCGTTTCTCTCGGGGTGGTGGCGGCCGTGGTCGCCCGCGGCGGAGCGTAGGGCTGCGGCACTCCACCCCACAAGATGAGTGCAAGTAATTTTCGAAGATCTGTTGATTTGATGCAGAACAGGAGATCAATTCTTGCGGCCGCCCGAGGGCGCCGAGAGAACGCCCCGAGCAGGCCGAGGCCCCTCCCCCGGTGCGGGGAAGGGGCCTGGGCGGGAGGCGGGCGGTGTTCGGCGTCAGGCCGCGGCGGCCACCGGCTCGGCGGACCGGGCGGGCTCCGGCTCGGCCAGCAGGTCACCGGTGGGGTTGTCGTACGCCGTGCGGTCCAGCGTCTTCTCGCGGGCCGCGACCAGGATCGGCACGACCGCCTGGCCGGCCACGTTGGTGGCGGTGCGGACCATGTCGAGGATCGGGTCGATCGCCAGCAGCAGTCCGACGCCCTCCAGCGGCAGGCCGACCGTCGACAGGGTGAGGGTCAGCATGACGATCGCGCCGGTCAGGCCGGCCGTCGCGGCGGAGCCGATCACCGAGACGAAGGCGATCAGCAGGTAGTCGCCGATGCCGAGGTGGATGCCGTACACCTGGGCCACGAAGATCGCGGCCAGCGAGGGGTAGATCGCGGCGCAGCCGTCCATCTTGGTCGTGGCCCCGAACGGAACGGCGAACGACGCGTACTCGCTCGGGACGCCGAGGCGCTCGGTGACCCGGCGGGTGACCGGCAGGGTGCCGACCGAGGAGCGGGAGACGAAGGCCAGCTGGATGGCCGGCCAGGCGCCGCGGAAGAAGTGCACCGGGTTGAGGCCGCCGGCGAAGCGCAGCAGCAGCGGGTACACGGCGAACAGCACGATCGCGCAGCCGACGTAGACGTCGGCGGTGAGCGTGGCGAACGGGGCGAGCAGGTCCCAGCCGTACTTGGCGACGGACTTGCCGATCAGGCCGAGGGTGCCGAGCGGCGCCAGTCTGATGACCCACCAGAGCGCGGTCTGGGTGAGGTCGAGGACGGACTCGGCGAGCCGGCGGACGGGCTCGGCCTTCTCCCCGATCTTCAGCACGGCGGCGCCGGTGACGACGCCGAGGAAGACGATCTGGAGGACGTTCACCTCGACGAACGAGGTGGCGATGTTCGTCGGGACGATGCCGGTGAGGAAGTCCACCCAGCTGCCGGCCTCCTCCGGGGCCTTGAGGCCCTCGGTGGAGAGGCCGGCGCCGCGGCCGGGGTCGGTGAGCAGGCCGAGGCCGAGGCCGACCGCGACCGCGATCAGCGAGGTGGCGAGGAACCAGAGGAGGGTGCGGACGGCGAGCCGGGCGGCGTTGGCGACGTTCCGCAGGTTGGCGACGCTGACCACGATGGCGGTGAAGACCAGCGGCGGGACGGCCAGTTTCAGCAGCTGGACGAAGGTCTTGCCGATGGTGTCGAGGGTGGTGGTGAGCCAGGCGACGTCGCCGGCGCGGGCGATCCAGCCGAGCAGCAGGCCGAGGGCGAGGCCTCCGGCGATCTGCGCCCAGAAGGGGGTGCGGCGGACTGCGGACAGGGGTCCGGGCATGGGATGCGACTCCGGGGGTCGGGTGGCAGACGGGGGAGGTCGGACACGGCGGCACGCGCGGGGTCCGTCCGGGCGGGGGCCGCGGAGGAACCGTCAGGAGAGGCGTGCCGCCCCGGTACAGCCGCAGGCGCGGCGGGCGCGCGGGCAGGCGCAGCGGCGGACGGGCGGGGTGCCCGGTCCGTCCTGGAGTGCGCCTGCGGTGGTCATGGCCGGAACGTTAGCAGTAAACATTTGAGATGTTCAAAGTATTGGTTTGAGCTATGGCCGCGAACCAGCCAGACCGGACGGGGGCCGGGCCCGCCGCGGATTGACCGAGCGGAGTGGTTATACGTATAACTTCAGGTATGGGCTACATCGCGCTGCTCCGCGCCCCGCACGTCACCCGGCTGCTCCTCGGCACCCTGCTCGGCCGGCTCCCCGCCGGCATGACCGGCCTGGTGATCGCCCTCGCCCTGCGCGAGGCCGGCGCGCCGTACAGCCGGATCGGCCTCGCCACCGCCGCCTACGCCGTCTCCGCCGCGATCGGCGGCCCGGTGCTCGGACGGATCGTCGACCGCACCGGCCAGCCCCGGGTGCTGCTCACCACGGCCCTGGTCGCCGGCCTCGGCTACGCCCTGCTCGCCCTCGCCCCCGGCTCCGCGGTCGCCGCACCGGCCGGCGCCGCGCTCGCCGGGCTCGCCATGCCGCCGCTCGAACCCTGCCTGCGGGCCCTGTGGCCCTCCGTGGTGGAGGAGGAGCAGCTCGACACCGCGTACGCCTTCGACTCCGCCTCCCAGCAGATCCTCTACGTGGCCGGTCCGCTCGCGGTGGCCGGGATCGCCGCCGGCTTCGGTCCGTCCACAGCCCTGTGGACGGCGGCCGCGCTCGGCCTGCTCGGCTCGCTGGTCGTCGCCACCGCCGCACCCGCCCGGGCCTGGCGGGCGCCCGCCCGCAGCGCCTCCGCCGGGCTCCTCGGACCGCTGCGCTCCCCCGGCCTCGTCCTGCTGCTGATCGGCCTGGCCGGCGCCGGCTGGACGGTCGGCGCCCAGAGCGTGCTGTTCATCGCCTACGCCGAGCAGCACCCCGGCGCACTGCCCGGCGGGGCCGGCCTGATGCTGGCCCTCGCGGCCCTCGGCGGCCTGCTCGGCGCGCTCGGCTACGGCGCCGTCCGCTGGCGGAGCACCACCGCCACCCGCACCTGGGTGATCGCGCTGCTGATGGCGGCCTCCTACCTGCCGCTGCTCGCGCTGCCTGGGCCGTGGGCGATGGCCGGGCTGTCGCTGCTCTCCGGGATCGGTCTGGCGCCGCTGCTGGCGGCTGCCTTCGTGCTGATCGCCGAACTGGCGCCGACCGGGACGGTCACCGAGGCCTTCGCCTGGCTGATCACGCTGTTCGCGACCGGCAACGCGGCGGGCTACGCGGTGTCCGGCGCCCTGGTCGAGGGCTCGCTGCTGCGGGTCGCGGTGTGCGCGGCGGCCGGGATCGGGGTCGGCGGGGTACTGCTGTTCGCCTGCCGCGGATGGTTCCGGCCCGCCGCGGCCGACGCCCCGGCCCGTACGGTCCTGGCGGCCTGACGGACCCTCACGCCGCCCCGCCCGGTGCGGGTGCACCGGGCGGGGCGGCGGTCAGACCGGGCGGGTGGAGGCGCGGACGACCAGGGTGGTGGGGAGTGGCGGGACGGCGCTGACCGGTTCTCCGGCGAGCAGCGCGGCGAGGGCGGCGACACCGGTGCGGCCGAGTTCCTCGCCGGGCAGGTCGACGGTGGTGAGCGGCGGGACGAGCAGGCCGGCCACCGGGATGTTGTCGATGCCGACCACCGACACGTCCTCGGGGATCCGCAGGCCCAGTTCGGCGGCGGCCTGGTACAGGCCGGAGGCGACCACGTCGTCGTCGCAGATCACCGCGGCCGGCCGGTCGGGCCGCTCCAGCAGCGTACGGGCGACCGCGCGGGCGGCCTCGGCGCCCTCGTTCAGGCTGACCCCGGCCTCGACGACCTCCAGGTCCGCGGCGGCGGCCTCGAAGCCGGCCTGGCGGGTGCGGAAGGTGTGCGCGGACAGGGTGGAGCGCAGATGGCCGATCCGGCGGTGGCCGCGGGCGGCGAGGTGTTCCACCGCGGCCCGCATGCCGGCCGCGACGTCGAGTTCGACGGTCGGGCGGCCCGGGCTGCGGGCCGGGTCGGCGTCGAGGAAGACCGCGGGGGTGTCGGCGGGGAGTTCACCGAGCTGGCTGTCGTCCGGCGAGCAGATCAGCAGGCCGTCGAAGCGGCCGGCGGTGGCGGCCTCGGCGAGGGTGGCGCCGTCCCAGCCGGAGGAGACGACCACGGCGAGGCCGCGCCGGTGGGCCTCCTCGTGAACACCGGAGAGCACCCGGCCGAAGAAGGGGCCGAGCAGGTTGGGCACCGCGAGCATCACCATGCCGCTGCGGCCGAGCCGCAGTTGGCGGCCGGCGGCCTGCGGCTGGTAGCCGAGGGTGCGGGCGGCCTCGCGGACGCGCTCGCGGGTGGCGTCGGAGACGCGGTGGCCGCCGGTACCGGAGAACACCAGGGAGACGGTGGCCTGCGAGACGCCGGCCAGCCGGGCCACGTCCCGCCCGGTGGGGCGGCGCGGCGGCGCGGGTTCGGCCAAGGTCAGTCCCGGACGGCGGCGCGGGCGGCGTCGTCGGCCGCGTCCTCCTCGGCGTTCTGGTCGGCGATCCGCTGCGCGGTGCGGGTGCGCATGCCGCCGACCTTGTCGACGATCTGCTCGGACATCGCGTCGCGCTGCTTGCTGAGCACGACGTAGCTGATCGGGGCGGACACCAGGAGCGCGAGCAGGATGAGGAAGACGACACCGCTGCTGCCGGCGACCGGGATCACGCCGAAGCGGCCGAGCAGCACGGCCACCAGCAGGCAGCCGAGGAAGATACTCGCCCGCAGGGAGGTGTAGCGGAGCGTGGCGTGCGACTTGCGGCTGCTCACGGGTGGCGTCCTTCGCGGCTGGGGTACGACGGGTGGCGCGGCGGGCCGCCGGGGGCGGCCTCCGCCGGGTGCCGGTCTCCCAGTGAAGCATGCCGGACGCCGGCGCCCGCACGGGGTCAGCCGATGTCGGGGCGGAGGTCCAGCCACATGGTGACGTCGTCCCGCTCGTCGCCGGACCCGACCCGGATCGCCCCGGGCACCCGGCCGACCTCCCGGTAACCGGAGCGGCCGTAGAAGGCCTCCAGGCCCTGGCCGCCGCGCAGGGTGAGCCGGAGCCCGGCGAGGCCCTCGGCGCGGGCGGTGCGCTCGGCCTCGGCGAGCAGGTCGGCGCCGTAGCCGCGGCCCTGCAGCCCGGGGTGGACCATGACCCGCTGGAGCATCCGCCAGTGGTCCATGAGGTCGAAGCGCACGGAGGTGAGGAAGAGGGCGGCGGCGAGCCGGCCGGTCGTGCGCCCCCGGCCGATCAGCAGCCGGTCGGGCCCGGCCGGGCGGAGCCCGGCGAACTGCTCCTCCTCGGCGGGCCGCACCCGGTCGGCGGTGACCGGGGGGACGAAGCCGACCGCGCCTCCGGCGTTGCTGACGTCCGTCCACAGCGCCACGAGCTCGGCGCGCAGCCCGGGGGGAGGGCGGGGTCCAGCGTGAAGGACAGTGTCATAGCCGAAGAGGCTATCCGCTCCTTACGACTGCCGCTCCTCGCTCCTCACGACGGTCGGCCGCGTCCTCAGGCGGCCGCGGCGACCGGCGCACCGCCCGTCCGGGCACCGCCGCGCAGGGCCAGGCAGAGCACCACGGCGACGGCGCACAGCCCGCCCGCCGCGTACCAGGCAAGGTCGTAGTCGCCGAACCGGTCGCGGACGACGCCGGCCAGCCCGGCGACCACGGCGGCGCCGATCTGGTGGGCCGCGAGCACCCAGCCGAAGACGATCGGCGCGTCGGCCCCGAAGTGGCGGCGGCAGAGCGCCACGGTGGGCGGCACCGTGGCGACCCAGTCCAGCCCGTAGAAGATCACGAAGGCCAGGATCGGGGGCTGCAGCGAGTGGCCGAACAGCTGCGGCAGGAAGAGCAGCGACAGGCCGCGCAGGCCGTAGTAGACGACCAGCAGCCGCCGGGAGTCGAAGCGGTCGGTGAACCAACCGCTGGCGATGGTGCCGGCCACGTCGAAGACGCCGACCAGGGCGAGCAGGCTCGCGCCGGTGGTCACCGGCATCCCGTGGTCGTGCGCGGCCGGGATGAAGTGCGTGCCGACCAGGCCGGCGGTGGTCGCACCGCAGATCGCGAAGGAGCCGGCCAGCAGCCAGAAGGCCCGCGACCGGGCGGCCTCCCGCAGCACCCGCAGCGAGCGGGCCAGCGCGCTGCCGTCGGTCACCGGCTCGGGCGGCTGCTCGGTGGCGCCGTACGGGAGCAGGCCGACGTCGGCCGGACGCTCGCGCATCAGCAGCAGGACGGGCACCGCGACGGCGGTCGCCGCCAGCGAGACCACGACGACAGCGGTGCGCCAGCCCTGGTGCTCGACCAGCGCGGCGAGCACCGGCATGAAGACCAGGTTGCCGGCCGCCCCGGCGGCGGTCAGCACACCGGTGACCAGTCCCTGCCGGGCCTGGAACCAGCGGCCGGTGACGGTGGTGGCGAAGGCGCCGGCCATCGACCCGCTGCCGAGGCCGACCAGCACGCCCCAGCAGAGGATCAGCTGCCAGCTCTCCGTCATCAGGACGGTGAGGCCGGCGCCGGTGGCGATGGTCAGCAGGGCGCTGACCACGATCAGGCGGATGCCGAAGCGGTCCATCAGCGCCGCGGCGAACGGCGCGGTCAGGCCGTACAGCGTGAGGTTGACCGAGACCGCGCTGCCGATGGTGGCGTGCGACCAGCCGAACTCGGCGTTCAGGGCGTCCATCATCAGGCCGGGCGCGGAGCGGAAGCCGGCCGAGCCGAGCAGGACGACCAGGGCGACGCCGGCCACCACCCAGGCGTAGTGCAGGCGGGGCGGGCGGGCGCCGGCGGGGGCGGCGGGTCTGCGGGTGCTCAGATCGGTCACCGGACGAGTGTCCCGGGCGGGGACGGCCGCGAACGAGTGGCCTGACTGCCAGCTTTCGTCAGGATCGGGCCAAACGGCCGGCCGCCCCGCCCCGGCTCAGCGGTCGGCCACCCGGCGCAGGTTCCGGATCGGCCGGACGAGCAGCAGTGTGGCGACCACCAGCACCGCGACCGCCGCACCCGTGAACAGCACCGCCCGCGGGCCGAAGGCCCCGGAGGCGGGGCCGGCCAGGGCGGAGCCGACCGGCGCCATGCAGACCGACCCGGCGACCTCGTAGGCGTGGATCCGGTTGAGCACCTCGGCCGGCACCTGGGTCTGCACGCTGGTGGCCCACATGACGCTCCAGAAGGTGGCGCCGACGCCGGTGACCAGGAAGCACACCGCGAGCACCGGCACGGGCAGCCCGAGGGCGATGCCGAGCGGGGTGAGCGGGAAGGCCAGCATCGCCAGCGCCCCGCCGCGCAGCGGGTGCTGCGGCCGGACGCGGATGGCGAGCAGTCCGCCGAGCACGGTGCCGGCCCCGAAGACGGCGTTCAGCACGCCGTACGCCGTGGAGCCGTGCGCGGGGACGATCAGGCCGGCGGCGATCGGCTGCAGCGGGCCGAAGCAGATCGCGCTGTGGAAGAACCAGATCACGATGACGCCCCACATCCAGGTGCGGGCGCGGAACTCGTGCCAGCCCTCGACCAGGTTCCGCCAGAGGCTGTCGCCGGGCGGCGGCGCCGGTGCCGGGCCGAGCCGCAGCGCGAGCAGGCAGCCGGCGCTCAGGGCGTAGGCGCAGGCGGCGACCACCATCACCCAGCCGGTGGCGGCGGCCCCCGCCAGCAGGCCGGCCACCGCCGGGCCGAGCAGGACGGTGAGCGCCTCGGAGGTGCGCAGCACCCCGTTGGCGCCGTGCACGTCGCGGGCGGTCAGCGGGACGGTGGAGGCGGCGCCGGGCTGGAACATCGCGGCGGCGGTGCCGGCCACCGCGAGCAGGGCGTACAGCTGCCAGAGCCGGTCGACGCCGGTGAAGAACAGCCAGGCCATCAGCACCCGGGTGGTCAGGTTGAGCAGGTCGGCGGCGATCATCAGCCGGCGCGCGGTGAAGCGGTCGGCGAGCACCCCGCCGATCAGCACCAGGCCGGCGAAGGGGGCCATCAGGAAGGCCATGGCGTAGCCGACGCTGCCGAGCGGGTGGCCGGCGCCGATCAGGCCGGCCGCGACGGCGACCGGGAGCATGGCATCGCTGAGCAGGCCGGAGCTGCGGGCGGTGAAGTAGAGCCGGAAGTTGCGGGTCCAGATGGCCGGTCCGGCATCCGGTGCGGGGGTGGTGACGGCCGGGGCGGGCGCGGGTCTCAGTTCGGGCACGACAGCAGTTTTGGTCCAGACCACTTCCGCGGGCCAGTGGTTTCCGGGTCACAATGTGGCACCGCCCCGCGCGAAGGGAGACCAGGATGGCAGGGGCCGCGCGGCAGCACCGGGTGGCGGTGCTCGCACTGGACCGGGTGATCGCCTTCGAACTGGCCATCCCGGCAAGGATCTTCGAGTCGGCCAAGGGCCCGGACGGAGTCCCGCTGTACCGGGTGGCCACCTGCACCGTGGACGGCGGGCCGGTCGCCACCAGCACCGACTTCCGGGTCGCGGTCGACCACGGCCCCGAACTCCTCGCCGAGGCCGACACCGTGGTCGTCCCGGCGCAGCAGGACGGTCCCGGCGACGTGGTGGACGGTGTCCTCGACCCGCGGATCGCCGCCGCCCTGGCGGTGATCCGCCCCGGCACCCGGCTGGTGTCGATCTGCACCGGCGCCTTCGTGCTGGCCGCGGCCGGCCTGCTCGACGGCCGCCCGGCCACCACCCACTGGGCGTACACCGAGCGCTTCGCCCGGATGTTCCCGCAGGTGCGGCTGGACCCGGACGTGCTCTTCACCGACGACGGCGACGTGCTGACCTCCGGCGGGGTCGCCGCGGGCGTCGACGTCTGCCTGCACCTGGTGCGCCGCGACCACGGCAGCGCGGTCGCCAACGCGGTGGCCAGGACCTGCCTGGTGCCGCCGTGGCGGGAGGGCGGGCAGAAGCAGTACGTGGCGACGCCCGGGCCCGACCCGCTGCAGGGCGGGTCCGGCACGGCCGCCGTCCGCGCCTGGGCGCTGGAGCACCTGGACCGGCCGCTGCCGCTGGGCGAACTGGCCGCCCGGGCGGGCACCAGCGTGCGGACCTTCACCCGGCGCTTCCGCGAGGAGACCGGGAGCAGCCCGGGCGAGTGGCTGGCGCTGCAGCGCACCGACCTGGCCCGGCGGCTGCTGGAGGAGACCGACCTGTCGGTGGACCAGGTGGCCCGGCGGGCCGGGTTCGGCACCGCGGCCTCGATGCGGCTGCACCTGCGCGGCCGGCTCGACGTCGCACCGAGCGCCTACCGGCGGACCTTCCGCACCACGGAGCCCGCGCCGCGCCGCTCGCCGGACGGTGCCCCGCCGCGCACGCCCCGAGCACGGCACGCCGGGACACCGCCCGAGCGGACGCGCGAGCCCTGAACCCGCGCGCCTGCGCTCCGCACTCGCCGAGGAGGCCTGCGGGCGGTCGGCAGCCGGTCCCCCTGATGTGCTGGCACCACCCGGGCTCCCCTCGGCGTCCCCTCGCGACGGAGCTGCACCCAAGCGTGATCAGTCGGATACGTCACGTCAATGGCTTGTCGTAAATTCGGCGAGGTTGCGGCGCATCGGCCGGAATGCGGAGCACGGCCGGGTCGGTGCGGGCGGCCCGTGCGCCCCGGGTGCACCGGTGCGGACGGCGGTCCCGGGCGGGGGCGCGGCCCGCGGACGCCGGGCGGTCAGAGCTGCCGGACGAGTGCGTCGAAGACGGGCACCGCGGCCGGGACGGGCGCCTCGGCGCCCGGGTCGATCTCGCACCAGACCCGCTTGCCGGAGCCCTCCGGGTACCAGCCCCAGCGCACGCAGAGCAGCTCGACCAGCTCCAGGCCGCGGCCGTTGGTGGCGTCCCGGCCGGCGTGCCTCGGGGCGGGCGCCGTCCGGCTGGCGTCGGCGACCTCGACCCGCACCGGCGATGAGGAGGCGTCAGGCGACGCGGCGTCGGCCACCGGCATGGTGAGTCTCAGCACGGCCGGACAGCCGGTGTGCACCACGGCGTTGGTGACGAGTTCGGAGACGACCAGCACCAGGGTCTCGGCGATCGGCGCGTCCGGGTCGAGCCCGTGCCCCTGAAGCCTGGTCCGTACCCACCGGCGCGCCCTGCCGACCTCCGCCGGGTCCGCCTGGACCGCCAGCTGCACCTGAAGTACCTGCACCGCTCCACCACCCGCACTCGGTAATCGGCCACCCACACCCTGCCGCCCGGCCCGGGCGGCAGCGCCTTCATCACACCGGTCGGCCGGCCGCGCTCGGCCGGTCTGCCTGGTCGGATTACCCATGGCTTCGACACGAATACGCCTCAGGATGATTCGACCGGGTGGTCGCAGCAAGCGCTTCGGGCATATTCCAGCGATCGGGGGACAGCTCGGTGCATACTGTCCCGCTCACCCTGACGAGCGTCGCACCGACGATCGTCCGGCCGGGTCGGGGCCTGTGCACGAGCACAACGACGGTACCGCCAGAGCGGCCGTCCGGGGCGCCCGCCACGAGCGAACCACCCTTCCCACATCTGTCCGAACCCGCCGTCGCCGCCGGGGTACCGGCAGGATCTGACGGGGTGGAACTTCCCGGCCCCTCATTTCCGCATTTCACCCGGCGGGTGCGCGGTCTTGGATACCGTGGTCGCAGGCATGGCCCGTCGGCCGGCGTGCCCGGGCGGGCGCGGTGCGGCCGGCGCCGGCGACACGCCGGGGAGAGCGGGGAGGGACACCCTCGTGAGCAGGGAGCGCGGCACCGCATGAGCAGTTCCGACGAACGTCTCGCGCTCCGCCTCGTCCGCGGCGAGGAGACGGCGCTCGGCGAGCTGTACGACCGGTTCGCGCCGCTCGTGCACGGCCTCGCGCTGCGCGTCCTCGACGACCAGGACGCCGCCGAACAGCTCACCCGCGACGTCTTCGCCCAGGTCTGGACGGACCCGGACCGCTGGCACCCCGAACAGGGCACCCTGCGCTCCTGGCTGGGCCGGCTCACCCACCGCGGCGCGGTGGCGCGGCTGCGCGAGGGCTGCGGCGACGAGCACGAGATCGCCGCCCGGTCCGCCGCCGCCGGCGCCCACCACGCCGTCGCCTCGCTGCCCGACCCGCTGCGCGAGGCCATCGCCCCCGGCCACCACGAGGGCCGCACCTACCGGGACACCGCCCGCCGGCTCGGGATCGGCGAGAGCGCGGCCAAGCACCGGATGCGGCTCGGCCTGCAACTGGTGGCCGGCGAACTCGCGGCCTCCCACGACGTGGCCCGCGACGGCCGCCACGGCGCCGTCCGCGGCGTCCGCGGCGCCGTCCGCACGGGCAGCCACGCGGACGCCCTGGACGGCGCCCGTCCGGAGCCGGTCCCGGAGCCCGTACCGGCGGCCGGACGGCCGGGACCGTGACGGCGCCCGGGCGGCACGAGGCGCTGCGCTCCCTGCTGGGGGCGTGGGCGCTCGGGGCCTGCCCGCGGGAGGAGGCCGCCGAGGTCGACCGGCACCTCGCCGGCTGCCCGGAGTGCGCCGAGGAGGCGGCCCGGCTGAGCCGTGCCGCCGCCGAACTCACCCCCGACGAACCGCTCGACCTCTCGGCGACGCTGCGCCGCCAGGTGCTCGACTGGTGCCTGGCCCGCCGCCCGGCGGAGCTGCCGATCCCGGCCTGGGCGGCCCCGTACGCCGCGGAGAGCGCCAAGCTGGACGCCCTGCTGAGCGACCTCGGCCCGGCCGAGTGGCAGGAGGTCGCCGAACTGCCGTGGCACGGCGGGGTGCAGCGCTGGCGGGCGGCCGAGGTGGTCTGCCACCTGACCGCGGTGGACGGCTACCTCGCCCGCACGGTCGGCCTGCCCGACCCGCTGGGCGGCGCCCGTCCGCCGGTGGTCGGGCGGCGTCCGCCGGCGCCCCGGGTGCCCGGGCAGGGCGGGCCCGCCGACGTGCTGGACCGCACCCTGGCCCTGATCACCGCGGCCGGCGGCGACGACCCGGAGCAGGTGCGCCTGCGCTGGCGGGGGCAGAGCCGTGAGCTGCTGCGGGCCGCCTCGGCGGGCGGCGGCGACGGCGGCGCTCCGGTGGACTACGGCTTCGCCGTGCTGCCGCTGCGCGACGCCTTCCTGGACCGCGCCTTCGAGTGCTGGATCCACGGCGACGACATCGCCCGCGCGGTGGACTACCCCTATCCGCCGCCCGCTCCGGCGCACCTGCACCGGCTGATCGACCTCGGGGCGCGGATACTCCCCCGGCTGTTCGCCGCCCGCCGGGCGCAGCCCGTCCCGGCCGGCTCGCCGGGACGCTCGCTGCGGCTGGTCATCGACGGGCCGGCGGCCGGCGAGTGGCTGATCCCGCTGGACGGGCCGGGCGGGCCCGCCGAGCCGGTCGCGGAGATGGCCCTGGACGGCCTGGAGTTCTGCTACCTGGCGGCGGCCCACCGCGACCCGGACCTGATCCCGGTCGGGCGGGAGGGCGACCGGGAGGCGATCCGGCAGGTGCTGCACGCGCTGCCGCTGCTCTCCCGGCCCTGACGGGCGCCGGGGTCGCGGGCCGGGCGCCCGGGCGGGCTCAGGCGAAGACGACCGTGCGGCTGCCGTTGAGCAGGACCCGCCGCTCGCTGTGCCACTTGACGGCCCGGGCGAGCGCCTGGCACTCGACGTCCCGGCCGATCGCGACGAGCTGCTCCGGGGTCACGTCGTGGGTCACCCGGGCCACCTCCTGCTCGATGATCGGGCCCTCGTCGAGGTCGGCGGTGACGTAGTGCGCGGTGGCGCCGATCAGCTTCACCCCGCGGGTGTGCGCCTGGTGGTACGGCTTGGCGCCCTTGAAGCTCGGCAGGAAGGAGTGGTGGATGTTGATCACCCGGCCGGAGAGCTCCTTGCAGAGGTCGTCCGAGAGCACCTGCATGTAGCGGGCGAGCACCACCAGGTCGACGTTCTCCTCGGCGACCAGGTCCAGCAGCCGGCGCTCGGCCTCGGCCTTGGTGTCCCGGGTGACCGGGACGTGGTGGAACGGGATCCCGTAGGACTCGGTGAGCTCGCGGAAGTCCGTGTGGTTGGAGACCACGGCGGCGATCTCCACCGGGAGGGCTCCGATCCGGGTGCGGAAGAGCAGGTCGTTCAGGCAGTGGCCGAACTTCGACACCATGAGCACGACACGCATCCGCTCGGCGGTCGAGTGGATGTGCCAGTCCATGTGGAAGGAGGCGCCCACGGCGGCGAAGCTGGCCCGCAGCTTCTCCGCGGTGACCTGCCCGGCGGCGGAGAAGTGCACCCGCATGAAGAACAGCCCGCTGTCGGCGTCGCCGAACTGCTGGCTGTCGATGATGTTGCACCCGGTCATGAAGAGGTAGCTGGAGACCGCGTGCACGATCCCCTGCTTGTCCGGACAGGACAGCGTGAGGACGTACTGGGCGCCGGCCTTCTGCTCTTCCACGTGCGGGTTCCTCCACTCGCTCACGACGGACGGCCAAGCGTGTCACATTCCGGACGCCCGGCGCGCCGCTGACCGGACTGCGGGACGCCGCCGCGCGCCGGGCGGCCCGGTCAGGCCGCCTGCGTCATGATCCGCAGCACCTCCAGGCTGCGCGGCGGGGTGTCCGGGTCCTCGCCGTCGTTGACCGCGAACAGGACGTGGGCCTCCCGGGCGGCCGCGACCGCCTCGGGCCACAGCTGGTGCCCGAGGTAGGAGACGGCGGGGGCGTCCGCACCGACCTGGTGCAGCACCCGCAGGACCCGGAGCACCGCGGCGTCCAGGGCGGCGGCCTCGGCGGCGTCCCGGACGACGGTGCCGATGTACTTCTCGGCGGACCAGCGGTCCAGCCAGCTGTCCTCGACCAGGCGGTAGACGGCGTCGGTGACGTCGCCGTAGCCGTCCAGGCCGGCCAGCCAGGTGTGCTGCTGGAAGGGCGGGTCGGAGAGCATGTGGAGCGCCGAGCGGATGCGGGCCCGCCAGCGCCACCACGGGAGATCGTTGAGCGGCATGCGGCCCATCGTGCTGGAGCGGCGGCCGCCACGAGAAGAGGTGTTGGCGGACCGATACGAAGAATCTGTGGAGTCGGACATCGTGCCTCGATCGTACGTGCCGCCACCGACCGCCGGGTCTACACGCGTCACCCCCCGGAGTTCCGCCCCCGTTGGCCTCGCGTTCGCTTTTCGTCCCTCTCGGCGTGCGAACCGAGGTCAAGGCTTGATTTCGGCCGAATCACAGTGCGGCCGTGGGTGTGTACCCGGGAGGGGAGAGTCACCATGAGGCGGAACGGATCGCCCGACGACCATCGGCCCGCCGGCCGGCAGAGCACCGGACTCCGGCGGACCCGCCGCAGAGCGGGCGTCCTGGCCGCGGCGGCGGCCCTCGTCCCCGCGGTCTTCGCCACCTCCGCCTGCGGCGGACCGGCGGACGCCGCCTCCGCCTCGGGCGACCTGACCGTGATGACCTGGGCGCCCTCCGACACGGGCTCGGCGGACCGGCCCGGCATGACCGCGCTCGCCGAGGCGATCGGGCGCGAGATCAACGCCAAGGGGGGCCTGCACGGCCGCACGCTGCGCGTGCTGACCTGCAACGAGCACAACACCGCCGACGGCGTCACCGCCTGCGCCCGGCAGGCGATCGACGCGAAGGCCGTCGCGGTGGTCGGCTCCTACAGCCAGTACGGCGGCAGCTTCGTCTCCACGCTGGAGCAGGCCGGCATCCCCTACCTGGGCGGCTACGGCCTGTCGACGCCGGAGTTCAGCAGCCCGCTGTCCTACCCGGTGGCCGGCGGCACTCCCGCGCTGATCGCCGGCAGCGGCCGCCAGCTGGTCGAGGCGGGCTGCAAGTCGGTCGCGCTGATCCGCCCGGACACCCGGGCCGGCGACACCCTGGTCGGCTACCTGGACGCCGCGCTGCGGCCCGCCGGGATCCGGCTGACCGACGTCAAGGCGCCCGAGCGGTCCAACGACTACACGCCGATCGCCCAGAAGGCCATCGGCGACGACCGGAACGGCAACTGCGTCACGGTCGCGCTCGGCCCCGAGCCGACCTCCAACCTGCTCGACCCGTTCCGCCGGCTCGGCCCCAAGCACACCGTGCTGGCCTCGGTGATCGGCAGCTTCCAGCAGTCCGTGGTGGACTCCACCGGCGGCGACGGCGGACCGCTCGGCGGCGCCTACGCCACCGGCTGGTTCCCGCCCGAGTCCTCGCCCGTGTGGGACGCGCTGCGCGGCACCGTCCGCAGCTACGGCAGCGGCGACACCGCGATCGACGTCGCCGACCCCGGCGTGCAGACCACCTGGGTCGCCTACGAGGTGCTGCGGGCCGCCGCCAACCGGGTCGAGGCCGGCAAGCCGCTCACCGCCAAGACGCTGCGCGGCGTGCTGGACGGCGGCGACCCGATCGAGACCAACGGCGCCACCCCCCCGCTCAGCTGGGGCATGACCAACATGCTCGCCAGCGCGGACTCGCCGCGGCTGGTGAACACCTCGGTCACCTTCCAGCACGTGCAGGGCGGCCGCCTGGTCGAGCAGCACAAGGGCTTCGTCGACGTCCGCTGGGTCCTCGCCGGGGGCAAGGCCCCGTCCTGACGGCGGCGGGCACCCCGGCGGACGGCGAGGGGCGGACGGGATCACTCCCGTCCGCCCCTCGGCGCTCTGCGGCCTCCGGCCGCGGCCCGCGGCCCGCGGGGCTCAGAGCTCCGTCTTGTCCTTGTTCGGCAGCCCGGCCTGGCCCGCGATCGCGTTCCACAGCGAGGAGGCCTTCTCCTTCGCCCCGGTCGCCGTGCTACTGGCCTCGGTGGCCGTCTTCAGATGCTGGTTGTTCTTGATCGCCGCCGGGTCGCAGCCCGCCGCGGCGTCGCCCGCCCAGGCCGCGTACTCGGTGTCCGCGGTGGCCGAGGCCTGCCAGGCCCGCTGCAGCTGGGAGGTCAGCTCCGCGCCGCCGGTCAGCTTGTCGACCTTCAGCGCGCCGAGCTTGGTCACCAGGTCCTGTCGCTGCGCGGCCGCGTCGGTCAGTGCCGCCCGCGACTCCGGCAGCTTGTCGCACTTGCCGACGGCCGCCACCGCGCCGACCACGGCCTGCCGGCTGGCACTGGCGGTGCCCAGCAGGTCGGAGAGCGCCTTGGCCTGCTCCTTGGCCTCGGGGGTCATGCCACCGGTGCCGGCGGTCGCCGGGGCGCCGCTGGACGCCTTGGCCACCGGCGTCGTCCCGGTGCCGGACGGGTCGTCGTCGCCACCGCTCATCAGCACCGCGACGAGGATGCCCGCCGCCGCGCAGCCCGCGATCACACCACCGATGACGATCTTGTTGGACGGCCGGTTGGAGCGGGCGGCCGCCCGGCCGCCCGGCTCGCCGTGGCCGGGGACGGCCGGCGGCGCGGCCGGGGCCCCGGGGAAGGACTGGCCGCCGAAGGTCTGCTGGCCGCCGTAGCCGGGCTGCGGCACGGCCTGCTGCGGCTGCGCCTCCGCCGGGAAGCCCCCGCCGAAGGTCTGGCCGCCGTACGGCTGCTGCTGCCCGCCGAAGGCCTGCTGGCCGCCGTAGGACTGCCCGCCGTAGCCGGGCTGACCCGGCGTCGCCTGACCCGGCGTCTGCGGGGCCCCGCCGACCGAGGGGTCCGTGGTCGGGTACGGCGGCAGGTACTGCGTCTCCGGCGCGTGCTCGACCGGGGCCGCGGGCTGGGCGGCGCCGGACGGCGGCCCCCAGTACTCGGGGCCGCCCTGGCCCGGCACCGGCGGTGCGGCCTGCGGCACCGGCTGCTGGACGGGCGGCGCCTGCTGTGCGGGCACGCCCGGCTGACCCTGCTCCCCTCCGGACTCCGGCCTGAACAGATCGTCCAGATTGAAGTCGCTGGAGGAATGGGAGTGGGAGAAGCGGCGCTGGCTCAACGCGATTCCTCACCTGTGCCGCGCGCTCGCTGACGGCGGACCACAACTGCTCGACGACCTGGGTAACGCTGCATAGCACGCCCACGCTACCCGGTCACCTGCACGGGTGACTACGCAGGGAGGGCGTTCCTCACCCGCTCCTCACGAAGCGAGGGGGCCCGCCGCCCCCTCCGCCGCTACGCCGCCTCCCCCGCGAGTCTCGCCTGGAACTCCCGGACGACCCGGTGCTCCCGGTACGGCTCCAGCCTGCTGCGGAAGTCGTGCAGGTACTCCACCCCGCGGTTCGAGCGCAGACCGCTCAGCAGCCGCACGGCCTGCGTGCCCGTCTCGCAGGCCCGCTCGACCTCGCGCTGCTGCAACTGCGCCGTCGCCAGCAGGACGAGGTCCACCGCGCGCCGGCGCACCCGGCTCACCGGATGCAGTTCCAGCGCGGTGCGGGCGTACGCCTCCGCCTTCGCGCCCTGTTCGAGGTCCCGGTGGCAGTGCGCGAGCTCGTCGGCGAGGTAGGCCTCGTCGAAGTGCACGATCCAGTCCGGGTCGTCCGCCGGGTTGCGGTGCGTCATCGCCTCCTGGGCCTTGGCCGCCACCGCCTCGCAGGACCGGGCGTCGCCGAGCAGCGCGTGGCCGCGCGCCTCGGCGGCGTAGAACATCGCCATCGCGGTCGGGGTGGCGACCGCACGGGCGCCCTCCTGGGCGGCCCGGGCGAGCTGGGCGATCTCCCGCGGGTTGCCGAGGGTGGCCGCCAGGTGGCTCATGGAGGCGGCGAGCACGTAGCCGCCGTAGCCGCGGTCGTCGGCCGCCTGGGCCAGCCGCAGCGCCTGGATGTAGTAGCGCTGGGCCAGCCCCGGCTGACCGGTGTCGACCGCCATGTAGCCGGCCAGCTCGGTCAGCCGCGCGACGGCGGCGAAGAGCTGACGTCCCGTCTCGTCCCGGTAGCCGCCGGAGAGCAGGTTGGACACCACGCTGTTGAGGTAGTGCACCACGACCGGGCGGACGTGGCCGCTGCCGAAGCGGTGGTCCAGCTCGACCAGCATCTGGGTGGTGGCCCGGACGGCGGCGACGTCGGTCGGGCCGACCCGGGTGGCGCCGGCCCGGGCGACCACCGGGTCCGGCGGGGTGATCAGCCAGTCCCGGCTGGGCTCCACCAGGGCGGAGGCCGCCACCGCGGCCCCGGCCAGGAAGTCCCGCCGGCCGACGTCGCTGCGCCACAGCTCGCAGACCTGCTCCAGCGCGGCGTTCAGGTTGGGTGCGAACTGCAGGCCCACGGCGGAGCTGAGGCCCTTGCCGTCGGCCATGCCGATCTCGTCCACGGTGACGCCGCGGCCGAGCTTGCGGCCGAGCGCCTCGGCGATGACGGCGGGCGCCTGGCCGCGCGGCTGCTGGCCGCGGAGCCAGCGGGCCACCGAGGTCTTGTCGTAGCGCAGGTCCAGGCCGTGCTCCGCGCCGCAGAGGTTGACCCGGCGGGCCAGGCCCGCGTTCGAGCAGCCCGCCTCCTGGATCAGCTGCTGCAAGCGCTCGTTGGGCTCTCGTGCGACGAGTGGTCTCGCGGCCATGGACTTCGCCTCCCCAACGCCCCCGGCCCTGACCGCGGGGCGACGATTCTGCTGCTGGTGCGTGCGCCGGCGGCGGGAGCGCGACCTGCCCCCGGCCGGCAACCCGGCGACACCAGCGGAATACCCAGGGTGACGCATCCACTCCCCACGCGCCCTGATGAATGCCCCTGTGCGCCCCCATTGCGCCCGTTACCGCCCCCGGAACGGCGGTCGACACGACGGCCGGCTCACCGTCGAGGGTGACATCGGCGGCGCCCTGCTGACCACCCGCCGTCCGGCCGTAACCGCCTTCACGCACGGTAGTTGAGCACCACGTGGACAACAGCCCAGGAGCCCGCGAGCAGGGTCCGCCCCCGCTCCTCATCGAAGCCGTCAGTTACGCGGAGGACCGCCACTGGGAGGTCGTCCCCGGCACGTGGCTGGTCGACGGCGACGGACCGGCGCACTGCTCGTGCGGCGACCTCCGGTGCGCGCTGCCCGGCGCCCACCCGGCGGAGGAGGACTGGCGCCGCCGGGCCAGCGCGGGCCCGGGCGTGGTGCGCCGCTGGTGGACGGAGCGCCCCGAGGCCTCCGTCCTGCTGCCCACCGGGAGCTCCTTCGACGTGCTGGACGTGCCGGAGGTGGCGGGCTGCCTGGCGCTGGCCCGGATGGAGCGGATGGGGCTCCAGCTCGGCCCGGTGGTGGCCGTCCCGGCGGCGGCCGGGCGGGCCGGCCGCCGGCTGCACTTCCTGGTGCTGCCCGGGGTGGCGGCCAAGGTCCCGGAGATGCTCGGCAAGCTGGGCTGGGCACCCGGCCGGCTCGACCTGGTGGCCCGCGGCGAGGGCGACCACGTGGTGGCGCCGCCGTCCCGGATCGGCCCCTACGGCTTCGCCCAGTGGGCGCGCCCGCCGTCCGCGATGAACCGCTGGCTCCCGGACGCCGCCGAACTGATCAATCCGCTCGCCTACGCCTGCGGACGGGAGGCCCTGCAGCCGCTCCGGCCGCAGCCGGGGCCGGCCGTGGCGGCCGTCCGCTGAACCGGGCCTGACGGGAATTCACCCGTCCGCCGATCGCCGCCCTGCTCCTATCGGGTGAGGGCGGGAACCGCGCGACACCCTCGCGCGCATCCGGCGGGCCCCGCCCCTCACAGGGGGCGGGGCCCGCCTGACGCGTCTGTGCCCTGAGGCGGGGGTGTACCCGCTGGTCAGCGCGGCAAGCCTGCTCGTTCGGGTGACGACTCTCAAGGATTGGCGGGACCTGCCGAGGGGAGAAATTCCGGCGGGAGGACGCACGGCGGCAGCACGAGAGGGGGCACGGACCCGGGGGGCCGGGAGGGGCGTTCGGTCGGGGAAGCCGGACGCGGGGAAGGGGGATCGGGGGGCTGCGGCACCGTCCCGGCTCGGGGTGGCCGGTGCCGTGGTCGTTCGGGGAACAGGGAGGGGACCGGGGGGACGGGTGGGGCGCAACAGGGGCCCGGTGCCGGGGAGCACCGGGCCCCTGACGCGGCGAGGAACCGCGGGCACGCCGAAGGCCGGCCCGGCGCACGGGGCGCGGCCGGGTCGCGGACCGGAGCCCGGGAACGGGCCCGGGGTCTAGGCCTGGGCGACGAAGACGTGGGCGGCGATGTCCTTGCCGAGTTCGGCCGCGCCCTCGCCGGCGCCGACCAGGACGCCGCCGGCGGCCGGGGCGACCTGGACGGTGGCGCCCGGACGGACACCGGCGCGGCGCAGGGTGCGCATCAGCTCCTCGTCGGTCTGGATCGGCTCGCCGATCCGGCGGACGACCACGCTGGCGCTGCCGCTGCCGGCCACCGAGTCGAGGGTGAGCAGGGCCGCGTCGAAGCCCTCCCCCTCGGCCTTGGTGTCGCCGAGCTCGTCCAGTCCGGGGATCGGGTTGCCGTACGGGGACTGGGTCGGGTGGCCGAGCATGGCGAGCACCTTGCGCTCGACCGTCTCGCTCATCACGTGCTCCCAGCGACAGGCCTCCTCGTGGACCTGCTCCCACTCCAGGCCGATCACGTCGACCAGCAGGCACTCCGCGATCCGGTGCTTGCGCATGACGCGGACGGCGAGCCGGCGGCCCTCCTCGGTGAGTTCCAGGTGGCGGTCGCCCGCGACCCGCAGGAGGCCGTCACGCTCCATCCGCCCGACGGTCTGGCTGACCGTGGGACCGCTCTGCTCCAGGCGCTCCGCGATGCGGGCGCGCATCGGGGTGATGCCCTCCTCCTCCAGTTCGAGGATGGTGCGGAGGTACATCTCCGTGGTGTCGATCAGGCCAGACATCGCCGCTGGTCTCCGTTCTTCGGTGTCCTCACCGCCAATTCTGGCGTACCGCAGTGTCAACAGGGGCCGGTCGTGGTACATGCCCGGCTCTTTTCATCGCTGTTGACAGCGGACCGCCGCAGGCAGCACCGTGCTCGCCGTATCTTCCTCCATGAGCGGTCTGGACCACCGGGCCCCGCACAGATTCGGAGATTTCGATGACCGACCTGGTCGGGCAGTACTTCGACGCCGCCGTGGCCCATCTGGAGCGGGTCCGCCGCGAGGAGGCGGCCTCGATCGGGGCCGCGGCCGAGCTGCTCGCCGACGCGGTCGCGGAGGGTCGCCGGATCTTCGCGTTCGGTGCCGGGCACTCCTCGCTGGCCGCCCAGGACGTGGTGTACCGGGCCGGCGGCCTGGTGGTGGTCAACCTGCTGAACGTGCCGGGGATGACCGGGGTGAACGTGATGCCGGCGCCGCTGGGCAGTGCGCTGGAGCGGGTCTCCGGGCTGGCCACCGCCACCCTGGACCTCACCCCGGCGACCGCCGGCGACCTGCTGTTCGTGATCTCGCTCTCCGGCCGCCAGGTGATGCCGGTCGAGCTGGCCCGGCACGCCCGCGAGCGCGGGATGAACGTGGTCGGGGTGACCTCGCTCGCCTACCCGGGGGCGGTCTCCTCCCACCACCCGTCCGGGACGTACCTCAAGGACAACTGCGACGTGGTGCTGGACAACAAGATCGCGGTCGGCGACGGGGAGCTGTCCTGCGCGGGGGCACGGACGAGCTTCGGCCCGGTCTCCACGATCGTGACCAGCGCGCTGATGCAGGCCGTCGTGGTCTCGGCGGTCGGCCGGCTGACCGAGCGGGGGATCACCCCGCCGCTGTTCCGGTCCGGCAACGTGGACGGCGGGACGGAGTGGAACGCCAAGGTCATGGCGGACAACCGGGAGCGCATCTACTACGCCTTCTGACGGCCCGGCGGTCGGACCGGCCCTGTCCGTGGCCGGTCCGTGGCCGGTCCGGGTACGGCTTCTGTCCGAACTGTGCCTGTCCGTCCGGGACGGTCCGCACCCATACTGGCCGTTCCCCAGGCGTACCGCGTGGGCGGGCGGGGCAGAACAGCTGCTGCCGGGGGCTGCTCGGGCTGCTGGGGTTCGAGCGACGGTGGGGGGCCGACATGACGACGGGACCGGCACGTTCGATCGGCTGGGTGCGCGAGGAGGACCTGCTGCCCGAGCTGTTCTGGGCCGCCGACTCCTCCTCGCTGCAGGGCCAGCGGCGGGCCGTGCTGCTCGCCCGGTGGGAGCTGGTGCTGCTGGTCGGTGCCGCCGCGACCGGATCGGCCGACGGCACCGGCTGGGCCTGGGTCGCCGCCGCCGCGTACCTGTGCACCGTGCTGATGGCCGCGCTGGTCAGCGTGCAGAACCCGCAGGGCCTCTGGTACGAGGGCCGGGCGGTCGCCGAGTCGGTGAAGACGCTGTCCTGGAAGTACGCGGTGCGCGCCGACTCCTACCGGCCGCCGCCCAAGAAGCTGCCGGACGCCGAGCGGCTCTACGCGATCCAGCTGGACGGCATCCTCGGCGAGTTCGAGACCGACCGGGTGATCCCGCAGATGGCCCGGGTCCGGACGGAGCTGCAGGGCTGGCGGGCGCCGGCCCGACACCCGCAGATCACCGAGAAGATGGAGCAGCTGCGCGGGCAGCCGCTCACCGTGCGCCGGGACATCTACCTGCGCGAGCGGGTCCACGCCCAGCGCACCTGGTACCAGAACAAGGCCCGGCAGTGCGCCAACGCGGGCCGGTGGGCCGGGCGGCTGGGGATCGCCCTGCCGATGCTCGGCCTGGTGCTGGCGGTGCTGCGGGCGCTCGGCTGGTTCAGCTACGACGCGCTGGGCACGGTCTCCGCGGTGGCCGCCTCGGTGGCCGCCTGGGCCCAGCTGCGGCAGTACCGGCCGCAGGCGGCCGCCTATTCGCTGGCCGCGTCCGAACTCGTCCTGGTGGAGCGCCAGCTGGACCAGCTCCGGCCGGACTCCGAGGACGCCGAGGAGACCTGGGCCCGGCTGGCCCGGGACGCCGAGGACGCCATCTCGCGGGAACACACCACCTGGCAGGCCCGCCGCGAGGTGCGCAGCCTGGACGTGCCCAACTGACCTGGAGGAACTGCGTGGTACGACGACTGGTCGAGGCCGAGGGGGGGCGGAGGCTGGCGGTCGAGACCACCGGTGATCCGTACGGGAAGCCGGTGTTCCTGTTGCACGGCACGCCGGGCAGCAGGGTGGGGCCCGTGCCGCGCAGCAGTGTGCTGGCACGGCTCGGGATGCGGCTGATCTCCTTCGACCGGCCGGGTTACGGCGAGTCGACCCGCCGACCGGGCCGGCTGGTGGCCGCGGCGGCCGAGGACGTGGTGGCGATCGCGGACGCCTTCGGGCTGGACGGCTTCGCGGTGCTCGGCCGGTCCGGCGGTGGGCCGCACGCGCTGGCCTGCGCGGCGCTGCTGCCGGAGCGGGTGGCACGGGTGGCCGCGCTGGTGAGCCTGGCGCCTCGGCACGCCGAGGGGCTGGACTGGTACGGCGGGATGACGGCGTCCAACGTGCGGGAGTACACGGACGTGGAGCGCGGGGAGGAGCACTTCGCCGACACCTTCCGCTTCCGCTCCGGGCTGATCCGGGACGACCCGCACGCGCTGATCAACGACCTGGTGCCGGAGCTGCCGCCGACCGACCGGGCGCTGGTCTCCGACGCGGGCATCCGGCGGATGCTGCTGGCCACGTACCAGGAGGCGTTCCGGCACGGCGCGGACGGCTGGATCGACGACGTGCTGGCGTTCACCGGGCCGTGGGGCTTCGAGGTCTCGTCGATCCGGGTGCCGACCCGGCTCTGGCACGGTGCGGACGACCAGTTCTCCCCGGTCGACCACTCCCGCTGGCTGGCGGACCAGATCCCGGGGGCCGACCTCTACCTGGAGCCGGGGGCGGCGCACTTCGGTGCGCTCAAGGTCATGACCGAGGCGCTGCAGTGGGCGGCGGCGGGCTGACCCTGGTCGGCGGCTCGGCCCCGGCGAGGACGGCGAGCACGTTGTCGACGGCCAGGTCGCCCATGGCCTGCCGGGTGCGGACGGTGGCGCTGCCGAGGTGCGGGGCGAGCACGGCGCGCTCCTGGGCGAGCAGCGCGGCCGGGACGGCGGGCTCGTGCTCGAAGTTGTCGACGGCGGCGGCGAACAGGTGCCCGGAGGCGAGGCCCGCGGCCACCGCCTCCTCGTCGACCACGCCGGCGGTCATGCTGACCAGGACGGCTCCGGCGGGCATCCGCGCGATCCGCTCGGCATCGACCAGGTGGCGGGTGGCGGCGGTCAGCGGGGCGGTGACCACCAGGACGGGGGAGCTCGCCAGCAGGTCGTCGAGCGGCAGGTGGCGGGCGCCCCGTTCGAGGTCGGCGGGGAGCCGGTTGCGGTTGTGGTAGCCGACCGGCATGCCGAAGCCGGCGGCCCGCCGGGCGACGGCCCGCCCGATCCGGCCCATGCCGAGGATGCCGAGCGGGGTGCCGGAGAGCTCCACGCCGAGCAGGAAGGTCGGTGCCCAGACCCAGGGCCGGCCGGAGCGCAGCAGCCGCTCGCCCTCGCCGAGCCGGCGGGTGGCGGCGAGCAGCAGGGCCCAGGCCATGTCGGCGGTGGACTCGGTGAGCACGCCTGGGGTGTGGGAGACGGCGACGCCGCGGGCGGCGCAGGCGGCGTGGTCGATGTTGTGGGTGCCGACCGCGTGGTTCGCCACCAGCCGCAGGCCGGGGCCGGCCGCGTCGAGGAGTTCGGTGTCGACGGTGTCGTCGAGGGTGGTGAGCAGGGCGGTGCAGCCGGCCGCGGTGGCGAGCAGTTCGGCGCGGGGCAGGGGCTGTTCGCTGTCGTGGTACCGCAGGTCGCAGGCGGTGGCGAGGCGGTCCGCCACCCCCGGCGCGAGCCGGCGGGTGACCAGGACGGCGGGCCGGGGTGCGTGCTCGTTCACCCGCCGCACGCTACACCCCGGCCGGGCCGGCCGCCGGTGCGGCCGGCCCGGGGCCGTCAGAGCGGCTGGGGTTCGAGGTCGCGGTTGATCCGCTGCCAGCCGCGGGCGGAGACGATCGTCGGGTGGTCGTCGCCGAAGAGTTCGATCAGGGCGGTGATCGACTGCCGCCGCAGGGCCTCGGCCTCCTCCTGGCGGCCGGAGGTGCGCAGGGTGATGGCGAGGTTGAGCCAGCAGACCACGGCGTCGGGGTGGCCGGGGCCGTAGCGGTTGTGCAGGCCCGCGTAGGCGGAGCGGCCGAGTTCCTCGGCCCGGCCGAGCTGGTGGTCGTCGGCGTAGGCGTTGGCGAGGTTGATGGTGGCGTTGAGGGTGTAGGGGTGGTCGGGGGCGAGGGAGTGGGCGAGGCCGGCGACGGCCTCCTCGTTGTGCCGGATGGCTCCGGCGATGTCGCCGCTGCCGCGCAGGTAGATGGCGAGGTTGTTCTGGCAGACGGCGGTGAAGGGGTGCTGGTCGCCGTGCAGCCGCCGGTAGCCGTCGTAGGCGGCGGCGGCGATGTCGCGGGCGGTCTCCTTGTCGCCGGCGGCACTGTGGTCGGCGGCGAGGTTGAGCCGGCAGGCGAGGGCGTCCGCGTTGTCCGGGCCGTACCGGTCGACGTACCGCTCGTAGGTCTGCTCGGTGAGGCGGCGCGCCTCGCGGACCTCGCCGGCCCGGCGCAGCGAGACGGCGAGGGACTTGGCGTTGCGGAGGTTCTCCGGGGCGTCGGGCTGGAGGATCTCGTCGAGGACCTCGGTGACCTCGCGGAGCAGTTCGACGGAGCCCTTGTAGTCGCCCATCTCGCGCAGGTCGCGGGCGAGGTTGGACTTGCTGGAGAGGGTGTAGGGGTGGCGCGGGCCGAGCACCGCGGCGCGCCGGTCGAAGGTCTCCTGGTCGAGGTCGCGGGCGAGCTGGGAGTTGCCGACCAGCCGGTGGTCGATGGCGAGGTTGTTGGCCACCGACAGGGTCCGCGGGTTGTCGTCGCCGAACAGGTCGCGGAACTGGTTGTAGGTGTCGATGTCCAGGATCAGCGCCTCCTGGAACCGGCCGAGGTTGCGCAGGTCGGCGCCGAGCGAGCCGGCCGTCATCAGGGTGAAGGCGTTGTGGTCGCCGAGGAGTTCCTTCTGGCCGGCGAGGGTGGCGCGGTCGAGTTCCAGCGCCTCGCTGTACGCGCCCTGCGAGCGCAGCACGTTGGCGAGCTGGAAGTTGAGGCTGAGCATCTGGCGGCGCAGGAAGCGGCGTTCGGCGTTGTTGGCCTCGGCGGCGTAGCGGGCCGTCCAGGTGGCGTCGAGGGTGCGGGCGAGGGTCATCGCACGGTCGAGGTCGACGCGCTTCCAGAGGTAGCGGACGCGGTCGATGAGCAGTTCGCGGGTCTCCCGCTCGTCGCAGTCCTGGGCGCGGGAGGGGGTGAGGTGGGGCCAGATCTTCTCGAAGGCGGGCCAGTTGCCGGGGTCGTCGGTGTCGCCGAGCGAGGGCCGGGCGCTGACCAGGATGCGGTGCACGTCGTGCATGGCGTCCTGGCGTTCGACCTCCGTCATGCCGCTGCGGACGACGGCCTGGACGAGCCGGTGCACCTGGAAGCTGTTGCTGGCCGCGTCGGTCTTGGCGAGGGCGTAGCGGCTGACCGCCTGGATGACCTTGCCGAGCATGAAGCTGTCGGTCAGCTCGTCGTCGTAGGGGGCGAGCGCCCGGGTCATCTGCTCGTTGTAGAAGAGCGTGAGCGAGATCGGCTCGGGGGCGAAGAAGGCGCACAGCTGCAGCAGCCGGACGGCGGCCGGGGACTGCTCGCGCAGCCGGGTGATGGAGACGTTCCAGGTGGCGCCGACCGGCGTCGGGTAGTCGACCGGGGTCTCGCCGGCGGCGAGCGCCTTGGTGGCCTCGGCCTGCAGCTGGGCGACGTAGGTGTCGACCGGGGTGCGGGTGGTCTCCAGCCAGGCGGCGGCGACCTCGACGGCGAGCGGCAGGTCGCCGACGGCCTCGGCGACCCGGTCGGCGTCCTGGCGGGTGAGCCCGCGGACCCTGCGGCGCAGGTGGTCGATGCTCTCGCCGCGGGTGAAGACGTCGACGCCGAGCACCCCGGCCTGGCCGGACCAGCCCTGGTTGCGCGAGGTGATGAGGATGTGGCCGGAGCCGCCGGGGAAGTACCGGCGGACCTCGGAGGGCTCGTCGGCGTTGTCGAAGATCAGCAGCCAGCGCGAGGTGGGGGCGCCGCGGCGCAGCGCCTCGCGGGCGGACTCGGCGGCCTCGTTGACGCTCTCGCCGACGCGCAGGCCCAGTCTGTCGGCGAGTTCGGCGAGCGAGAGGACGACGGACTCGGCCTGCTCGGCGTCGATCCACCAGACCAGGTCGTAGTGGGACATGAAGCGGTGGGCGTACTCCAGGGCGACCTGGGTCTTGCCGACGCCGCCGAGGCCGTACAGGGTCTGCGGGGTGGGCAGCACGGCGGTGGGGCCGCCGACGAGCTGCTCGCGCAGGTCGTCGAGGACCTTGGCGCGGCCGGTGAAGGACGGGTTGCGCTGCGGCACCGACCAGTAGGTGGGCCGGGTGCCGGGGAAGCGCGGGCTGCCGGGGCTGCGCTCGACCGGTGCGGGGTCGGTGTGCCCGAGGGCGCGCAGCAGGGTGACGGCGGCCTGGGTCTCGTCGCGGCCGACCAGGTCGACGGGGTTGCGGTTGTTGAACGGCGCGGTGAGCCGGACGTCGCCGACCCGGACGGGGATGACCTGGCGGCGGGTGCCGGCCGGGTCGCCGCCGACGGCGCGCTCCCACAGCGCCTGGGCCTGCGGCGAGACGAGGTACGCGGAGGAGAGCACGGCGACGGTGCGGTAGGCGGCGTCGATGCCCTGCTCGGTGGAGGAGCGCGGGTCTGCGCCGACGCCGAGGTCGCGGGAGACCACCCGGAAGCCGGCGTCGGAGAGCACGGAGGCGATCCAGTCGGCCCAGACGCGGTCCTCGGGCACGAAGCTGAGGTAGAGGTCGGCGGGGGCGGTGGGCCTGCGCCGGATGAACGAGTCGAGGTTGCGGAGCCGTTCGAGCTCGTCCATGGGCGGCAGCGCGGTGACCCGGTCGCGGGTGAGCACGGCGGTGAGCCGTTCGCAGGCGGAGAGCAGCGAGGCGGGCTGGCCGGGTGCGTCGCCGAACGGGGCGAGGATCTCCTCGTAGGAGTAGAACGGCCGGTACGGGATCTCCACGGAGGCCCAGTACTGGGCGAGTTCGGGCTCGGGGAGGCCGGCGGGCAGGCCGGAGAAGCGGATCCGGGCGTGCGCGCGGCCCGCGTCGGCCTTCTCCTTCTCGTTCTCGTCGATGCGCATCGGCACCGGCAGGATGCGGATCCCGCGGTCGGCGTACCGGCCGTCGACGGTGTGGGCGATCCGGGCGGCGCCGTCGATGCTCTGGTCGCTGAGGGTGAAGCAGACGACCAGGTCGTCGGGCATCTCGACGGTGCAGATGTCGGCGGTGTCGGTGAGGCCGGTGCGGCTGTCGATCAGGACGTAGTCGTAGTGGTGCTTCATGTCCTGGCGCAGCGACTGCAGGAACCGCTGGCCGTCGTAGCGCTCGTAGAAGTCGTCCCAGTCGATCCGGTTGGCGGAGTAGTCCCGGTTCACCTGGCCGGCCGGCACGTAGTCGAGGCCGCCGGTGCCGGGGAAGCGCCAGGAGAGCGAGATGGCGTGCGGGTGGATCCGGGCGAAGTCCTCGTGCCAGTCGACGGCGCGCTCGACGGGTCGGCGGGCCTCGTCGTAGTAGTCGGCGAAGAGGTCCATCATGCCGGTGGTGCCGTCGACGGCGGCCTGGTTGAGGAACGGGTGGAAGAACCGGCCGAGGCCGGGCGCCTCCAGGTCCCAGTCGACGGTCAGCACCCGGAACCCGTTGGCCGCGAGGATCCAGGCGGTGTTCGCCAGCGCCATGGTGCGGCCGGTGCCGCCCTTGTACGAGTAGAAGGTGACGATCCGGCCCTGGCGGTCCTCGTCGGAGCGGGTCTCGGCGGACGGTTCGGGCCCGGTGCGGCGGACCGCCGCGGCGGGCCAGGTCCGGCTGTTGCTCATGGCTGTCCTCCCTCCGGCGCGGCCCTTCCGGTGCCTCCGCCGTCCTCGTCGTCCCCTGGTAAGTCGAGCGGCACGGTGCGGGGCCGTTGCCCGGTGTCGAAGTCGCCCCGCAGGCTGGGTCTGCGCGGGGTCGGCAGGTGCTGGGTCTTGGGCCCGTCCCGGCGTTCGAAGCCCTGGTTGGCGCGGATCACCGCCCACTCCATCTCGCCGCGGAAGGCCTCCAGGCTGCCGGGCGCGCCGGAGCCGCCGCCGCGGAGGGTGGGCCGCCGGGCGCGGGCGGCGCGCAGCACGTCGTCGCTGAGGCGGGTGAGCTCCTCGTCCTGCGCGGTGCTCTCCTCGTCCTCGGTGTTCCACGGTTCGAGGGTGGTGATCCAGGCCGGATTGCGCTGGTCGAGGCGGCGGACGGTCTCGCGCCGGCGGCCGTCGTAGAGGGCCCAGCGGTCGATCAGGACGATGCCGGGCGAGGTCGGCTCGGCGCCGCCGAGCAGTGCGGTGGCCTCGGTCTCGAACTCGTGGACGGAGGCCTGGAAGCCCATGCTGCGGGCGACGTCCACGGCGTCGTCGGCGAGCGGGCGGCGGGACTCCGGCCGGTAGGGCTGCCAGTCGGTGCGCCGGGCGCCGTAGAACTCGGGGCTGCGGCCCGGCGGTTGTTCGCCGCGGCGGTAGGAGTACACCGAGATCCGCAGGGTGTTGGCGGGCGGTTCGGTGCCGGCGAAGGCGCTCGGCTGGTCCTCGAACGCGGCGGGACGGGTGACCGGGATGATGGTGCGCTCGGCGACCTCGACGATGCGTTGCGCGAGCCGGTGGACGGCGAGTTCGTACTGGGCCCGGTACGCGGTGAGCTTCATCAGCGCGTACAGGCCCTCGGCGGCGTAGTCGGGGCCGAAGCTGCCGTGGTTGAACTGGAGTTCACTGGCGCAGCGGGGCAGCGTGTAGTGGTCCATGGCGACCCAGAGCACCGGGACGATGCCGCTGGTCACCTCGCCGTCCTGCCAGCGCTGGTAGACCGGCCGCTGGCTGAAGATGTGCCACTCCTGGCCGCAGGCGTGGCTCTTGAAGTAGCGGGGCGAGTAGAGCGGCACGAAGACCCGGCAGGCGCCGAGCTCGCGGGAGAGGCGTTCGGCCCAGAACTGCCCCTGGTGCATGGACTGGTCCATGAAGCCGACCGGCACCCCCTCGGGGACGTCGGTCAGCTCGGTGATGGCCTCGCAGAGGTCGTCGTAGAGCTTGGCCACCCAGTGGTTGGGGTCGCCGGCCTTGCCGGTGGCACGCGGGGTGTGCGCGTAGCTGAGGAAGAAGTACGGCCGCGAGGCGTCCTTCCCCCATCCCCCCGGGCTGTTCACACGCGCCTCCCCCGAGACCGTCCGTACCTCGACCCCCGAACGGGATCAGTCTAGGAAGGTGACCTTCCCCGGCGGAACAGCGCGCGAACGTGTCAACGGGCGCACGTTTCGATGTAGTTGCGCGCCGCATCGACACCGGCGCGCACGGGCACCAGCCAGCACTGCGCGTCGCCGAGGGTGCCGCGGACGAGCCCGGCGACGGTCTTCTCCAGCACCGGCCCCATCGGCATGAAGTGCTCGTCGACCAGCCTGACGGCGTTGAAGTGCTCCCAGTGGTGTCCGCCGTCCCCGTCGGGCACCACGCAGCCGTAGACCTGCGAGGGCGGGTGCGGCAGCTGGTACTCGGCGAGGTGGAAGGCGGTGCAGCACCACACCGGCAGGCCGATCAGCAGTGCGCGGGCCGCCGGGTCGTCGTACAGCTTGCGGGTGGGCGAGTGGTGCCCGAGGTGGCTCTCCAGCCGGTGGTCGGCCATGAGTTCGACCGCCCGGGCGCCGACGGCGGTGAACGAGGTCTGCGGGTGGTCGCTGCGGACGGCCTTGGCGTGCGAGCGGACGTGCTCGGGGAACCAGCCGAGCACCGGCGAGGTCCGGGTGGTCGCCGGGTCGTACGGCGGCATCGCCCGCTTGTGCGCCGCCTCCTCCTCCAGCGTCATGCCGGCGGTCAGCTCGCGGGCCAGCCGGGAGGTGTCGCTGTTCTCCGGGGAGGCGGTGTAGACGACCACCGTGCCGGTGTCCGGGCCGACGGTCTCCAACAGGGCGTCCAGCAGGGTGGCGGCGCCGTCGGCGAGCTCGCCGAGCCGCCGCAGCGAGGACTGCACCAGGACGGTGTCCCCCAGGCCCAGGCCCATCGCGCGGAGCTGGCCGGTCAGGTCGGCGGCCGTCCACGGGTCGCGCTGCGACCCGCCGGCCGGCCGTTCGACCCGTTCGACCACCGGTGGCCCGCCGGCCACGGGGAGGGTCGGCGGTGCCGGCGTGCCCGGTTCGGCGACGGTGGTGGACACGGCGGGGGTTCCTCCTGGGATGCGGCGGACGTCAGCGGACTGCGGTGGGCGGTGCGGCCGTCTCGTCCCGGACGGCGGCCTCGGCGGCGGCCCCGACCGGCACGGAGAGCCACGGGGTGACGGCCTCCCGCATGCCGGCCACCAGGCGCTCGCCGAGCGGGGTGAGCGAGCCGGAGCCGGCGAGGTCCTCGACCGCGGCGGCGGTGTGCGCCCGCCAGCGGGCCAGCTGGAGCCGGGCGTGCTCGGCGGCCGCACCGGGCAGGCCGTCGTAGGCGCGGACCCGGCCGGCCCAGAACTCGGTCACGGCGAGGTGCGCGTAGGTGCCCTGGAGCAGGCCCTCCAGCGGACGCGGGTCGGGCCGCCACGGGGCGTGGTACAGCCGGTCGTCCGCGGGGTCGTACAGCTCGTGCCGGTCGAGCACCGCACCCAGCTTGACGTGCTGGAACTCGTGCACCAGCAGCAGCGCGAGGATCGGCGCCGTCGCGGGCCGGGCGATGCCGACGGCGCCGAAGGCCTGCCGGGCGGCGGCGCTCACGTCGCGGCCGGGCGGGCCGGGCCGCAGCGGGGTGACGGTCGACAGGCCCGCGGCGAGCCCCGGCGCGTACCCCGGCAGGTCGCGGCCGATCAGCTCCCAGGCCTCGCGCAGCGCGCCCGTCCAGCCGAGCAGCTCGTCCTCGGGGAGCCGGTCCGCGGCGGGCCACTGGTGGCTGTCGCGCTGCGGGTCGGTGTCCTCCAGGGCGACCGTCCAGCCGGGCAGCGCGACCCGGCGGACGGGCTGCCAGGCGGCGCCGGACGGGGTGTCCCGGCCGACCTGCAGGCCGCGCACCGAGAAGCCCCCGGCGGTGGTGGTCAGCCGGGCCTCGCCGGCCCCGCCGACGACCAGCCGGCCGAGCGTGGGCAGGTGGACGGCGCCCGCCCGGACGGGGACGGGCAGGTCCGCCTCCACTCCGGCGCGGATCGCGGCGGCGGCGGCCAGCTCGGCGAGCCCGCCGAGGTCGGCGCCGGGCTCGCCGCGCAGGCAGCGGGCGGCCCAGGCCCGGACGTAGGGGTGGGCGAGGACGGCGTCCAGGGCGTGCGGGGCGCGGCCGTCCAGCTCGGTGAGCAGCTGCCAGGCGTCCGGGCGGCCGTCCGCGAGGGCGGCCGTCATGCGCCGGGTGAGGCCGAGCTGGGCGGCGGCGAGGGCTTCGACGGTGGCGCGGTCGCCGTGGCCGGCGGCCAGCTGGTCGAACTGCTCCGCCGTCAGGTCGGGTTCGACCGGGGCGGCCTGGGCGGGCACGGTGGCCGCCGGGCCGATGCGGTCACGGACGGTGGTGATGAGGTGCATCAGGTCTCCGCAGAAGACCGAGGGGTTGGCGAAACCGCTGCCGCCGGTGCGCCAGCGGTGTGCATAGAGGCCGCCGCCGCAGGAGCGGACGACGGGACAACCGCGGCACTGCTCGGCCAGACCGGCGAGGCCGGACTGGCGCATCCGCATGCCGGGGTGGTCGGCGACCTGGTCGAGGGTGTGCTCGAACACGGTGAAGCCGGTGGCCGGGGCGCCGTCGTAGGCGGTCTTGAGGCTGTCGGCCTGCTCGAAGCTGCCGTCGGTGTCGATCACCACGAGGTCGGCGGGGTCGAGGCCGAGGGACTCGGTGAGGCTGGAGCGGCCGCGCAGGGTGCGGTGGATCGAGTCGAAGGTCCGCACCGGCACCGGGCGGCCGTCGGCGCTCCACCGCTCGTGGACGGTGAGCAGCCAGTCGGCGTAGGGGTGCGGGCCCAGGCGTCCGGGGCGCGGGGGCGGGGTGTCCCAGGTGGCGTGCGGGAGCAGGAAGTCGATCC
The DNA here is from genome assembly GCF_040702125.1 of Kitasatospora sp. NPDC085895. NCBI lineage: Bacteria > Bacillati > Actinomycetota > Actinomycetes > Kitasatosporales > Streptomycetaceae > Kitasatospora > Kitasatospora sp. NPDC085895. The sequence goes on from NZ_JBFBJY010000010.1 coordinate 83,359, forward strand.
GCGGCGGCGCCAGGGCGGTGAGCGCCTCGTAGACGGCGATCGGGTCGTTCTCGACGTCGATCGTGCAGAGCAGCCCGGCGTAGAGGTGCCGGTACTCGGGGCGGCGCAGCAGGTCCAGGGCCTTGAGGACCTTGGTGTGGCTGGAGCGGCCGTCGGCGAAGCGGCGGTGCCGGTCGTTGGCGGCCCGGTCCCCGTCCAGGGAGACGCCGACCTTGATCCCGTACTCGGCGAAGAGGTCGAGGAAGGCGGTGCTCAGCAGCACCGCGTTGGTGTGGATCCGCAGGTCCAGGGCGCAGCCCTCGGGCAGCGCCCGGTGCAGTTCCTCGGCGGCCCGGCGCAGCACCGCGGGGCCCGCCAGGAGGGGTTCCCCGCCGTGCAGCACGACGTGCACGGCGGGGAGGGTGTGGGTGCGGGCGTGCTCGGCGATCCGGTCGGCCGTCCGGGTGAGGACCTCCCCCGTGACGGCCTTCGGCTTCCCCCGCCAGCTGGTGTCCGCGTGCTCGTAGACGTAGCAGTGGTCACAGGCCAGGTCGCAGCGACTGTGGACCTTGACCACGAACTGCGAGAACGGCACCACCGGCGCGGCAGCCGCGTCGTGCGGGCTGCCGGACGCTGCCACGCCCGGTCAGATGGACGAGTTGAACGCGGCCACGGCCACCTGGCCGGCATCCGCGCCGGGCAGCGCGCGGTGCAGCTGTGCGGTCAGTTCGTCCGTTCCCAGAGCGGCGAGCGCGGCAAGGGAGGGCCGGATGACGGCTTCCTCGGCGGACGTGTCGTCGACAGGCCGGGTGGCGAGTGCAGCGACCATGGGAAGTCTCGATTCTGCGAGGTCAAAGCGCCAATGGGGAAAACGGCATGAGCTCGCGGCCCGACCTTGGCGGGAAGGGCCCGTGGCCCGACCCTATTATGCAGGGACTTTGACGTGCCATCAGCGTTTCGACTGCTCCGAATCGGGCATCCCAATCGTTTGGGGCATCCCCGGTCGACAGGATGCCCGATCAGGGGCACAGTCGCTCGACGCGCCAGCCGTCACCCTCCGCGACGAAGATCAGGCGGTCGTGGAGGCGGTTCTCGCGGCCCTGCCAGAACTCGACCGTCTCCGGGACGACGCGGTAGCCGCCCCAGAAGGGGGGCACCGGCACGCCCTCGCCCTCGGGGTAGCGGGCGGCGAGGTCGGCGTACCGCTGTTCCAGGACCTCGCGGCCGGCGACCGGGCTGGACTGCTCGCTGGCCCAGGCGCCGAGCTGGGAGCCGTGCGGGCGGGTGCGGAAGTAGGCGGCGGTCTCGTCCCGGCCGACCTTCTCGACCCGGCCGCAGACGATCACCTGGCGGGCCAGTTCGATCCAGGGGAAGAGCAGCGAGGCCCGCGGGTTGACGGCGAGTTCGGCGCCCTTGCGCGAGCCGTAGTTGGTGTAGAAGACGAAGCCGCGGAGGTCGTACCCCTTGAGCAGCACGGTGCGCGAGCTGGGCCGGCCGGCCGCGTCCGCGGTGGAGACCACCATGGCGTTGGGCTCGGCGACGCCCGCCTCGTCCGCCTCGTGGAACCACGTGGTGAACTGGGTCACCGGGTCGGCGGCCAGGTCGCCCTCGGACAGTCCCTCGTGCTGGTAGTGCTTGCGCATGACGGCGAGGTCCGGGCCCGGCCGGGGTTCGGCCGGCGTGGTCAGGGCAGTCGGGGGTCGTTCCGCGGTAGGCACGGCAACATCATCCCGTACGACAAGCGTTGCGGGCTGCTACGTCCCGGCAAACCCCGGGGGGAGTTAAGGTGTCACGCCACCGCTTGGGCGGGGGCCGCCCCGGGAACCGTCCGGTATGGACCGGTTTTCTCCCGGGTGTCCGCCGATGACGCCGGGCGCCCGCACCGTCGGGCGTCGCCTGGGGCAAACATCACCGTCGCGGTGTATGGCGCAATGCACGCCGTGCCTGCCAGGCTGACACCGAGTGCCAACCACCCACGGTCACCCGGCCCGTCGCACCACTCGCCGCGGCGCGCCGGATCGGATCACTGAAGGAGCCGTCTGATGTCCGACTTCGTACCCGGGCTCGAAGGTGTCGTCGCCTTCGAGAGCGAGATCGCCGAACCCGACCGTGAGGGCGGCGCCCTGCGCTACCGCGGCGTGGACATCGACGACCTGGTGGGCCACGTCTCCTTCGGCCACGTCTGGGGCCTGCTGGTCGACGGCAAGTTCAACCCCGGCCTGCCCGCCGCCGAGCCGTTCCCGATCCCGGTGCACTCCGGCGACATCCGGGTGGACGTGCAGTCCGCCCTCGCCATGCTCGCCCCGGTCTGGGGCCTCAAGCCGCTGCTCGACATCTCCGCCGACCAGGCCCGCGACGACCTCGCCCGGGCCGCCGTGATGGCGCTGTCGTACGTCGCCCAGTCCGCCCGCGGCCAGGGCCTGCCGATGGTGCCGCAGCGCGAGATCGACAAGGCCGAGACGGTCGTCGAGCGGTTCATGATCCGCTGGCGCGGCGAGCCCGACCCGCGCCACGTCAAGGCCGTCGACGCCTACTGGACGTCCGCCGCCGAGCACGGCATGAACGCCTCCACCTTCACCGCCCGTGTCATCGCCTCCACCGGCGCCGACGTCGCGGCCGCGCTCTCCGGCGCGGTCGGCGCGATGTCCGGCCCGCTGCACGGCGGCGCCCCGTCCCGCGTGCTCGGCATGATCGAGGAGATCGAGCGCACCGGCGACGCGGCCGGCTACGTCAAGAAGGCGCTGGACAAGGGCGAGCGCCTGATGGGCTTCGGCCACCGCGTCTACCGCGCCGAGGACCCGCGCGCCCGCGTGCTGCGCCGCACCGCCAAGGAGCTCGGCGCGCCGCGCTTCGAGATCGCCGAGGCGCTGGAGAAGGCCGCGCTGGAGGAGCTGCACAACCGCCGTCCCGACCGCGTGCTCGCCACCAACGTGGAGTTCTGGGCCGCGATCATGCTGGACTTCGCCGAGGTCCCGGCGCACATGTTCACCTCGATGTTCACCTGTGCCCGCACCGCCGGCTGGTCGGCGCACATCCTGGAGCAGAAGCGCACCGGTCGCCTCGTGCGCCCCTCCGCGCGCTACATCGGCCCGGGCCCGCGCAGCCCGCGCGAGATCGAGGGCTACGACTCGATCGCGCACTGACGCTTCGCTCTTCCGGGCGGGTCCGGGCGTGCCCGGACCCGCCCGTTCCGTACGTGGATCACATCTCAGCGGGCGGACGACCGCCCCCGCGGCACCACCCGGGGCAGTAGGCTGCCGCCGTGGCCCAGATCCAGATCCCCGCTGACATCAAGCCCGCCGACGGCCGCTTCGGCTGCGGCCCGTCCAAGGTGCGCCCCGAGGCCCTGAGTGCCCTCGCCGCCACCGGAACCTCCCTGCTGGGTACCTCCCACCGCCAGGCCCCGGTCAAGAACGTGGTCAAGCGCGTGCGCGAGGGCGTGAGCAGCCTGTTCTCCCTCCCCGAGGGCTACCAGGTGGTGCTCGGCAACGGCGGCTCCACCGCCTTCTGGGACATCGCCGCCTTCGGTCTGGTGCGCGAGAAGTCCCAGCACCTGAACTTCGGCGAGTTCTCGTCCAAGTTCGCCTCCTCGGTGAAGGCGGCCCCGTGGCTGTCCGAGCCGTCGGTGATCAAGACCGAGCCGGGCACCCACCCGCTGCCGGTCGCCGAGGCGGGCGTGGACGTCTACGCGCTGACCCACAACGAGACCTCCACCGGTGTCGCCATGCCGATCCGCCGTCCCGAGGGCGCGGACGCCGGCTCGCTGGTCCTGGTCGACGCCACCTCGGGCGCCGGCGGCCTGCCGGTCGACATCACCGAGACCGACGTCTACTACTTCGCCCCGCAGAAGTCCTTCGCCAGCGAGGGCGGCCTCTGGCTGGCCACCTTCTCGCCGGCCGCGCTGGAGCGCGCCGCGGAGATCGCCGGCTCCGGCCGCTACATCCCGCCGTTCTTCGACCTGCCGACGGCGATCGACAACTCGTCGAAGGACCAGACGTACAACACCCCGGCGATCAGCACGCTCTTCCTGCTCGCCGAGCAGCTGGAGTGGCTGAACGGCAACGGCGGCCTGGAGTGGGCGGTGGCCCGCACCGCGGAGTCCTCCTCGATCCTGTACTCCTGGGCCGAGAAGTCCTCCTTCGCGCAGCCGTTCGTCGCCAGGGCCGAGGAGCGCTCGCAGGTCGTCGGCACCATCGACTTCGACGACTCGATCGACGCCGCGGCGATCGCCAAGGCGCTGCGCGCCAACGGCATCGTCGACACCGAGCCCTACCGCAAGCTGGGCCGCAACCAGCTGCGGATCGCGATGTTCCCGGCCGTGGAGCCGTCGGACGTCCAGGCGCTCACCGCCTGCATCGACTACGTGGTCGACCGGCTCTGACGTCCACGGACGCACCGAAGGGCCACCGCCTCCGGGCGGTGGCCCTTCGCAGTCCGGTGCCGGGCGGGCCCGGCTCCGGTCACTTGCCCACGAGCGAGCTGACGACCACCACCACGAGCAGCAGCACCAGCGCGCCGGTCACGATCCGCATGCGAGTCTTCGGGTCCACGCTTCGAGGTTAGTCGGTCGCCGCCCCGGCCCCGGCACTGCCCCGTGGCGGGAGCTCCCCCCGCTGCTCGCGCTCCCGGAAGACCGAGGGGGCGACGCCGACCCGGCGGGTGAACAGCCGGGTGAAGTACGCCGGGTCCTCGTAGCCCACCCGGCGGGCCACCGCCGCCACCGGCAGCTCCCCGGCGGCGAGCAGCAGCTTGGCCTCGCTGAGCCGCACCGCCAGCAGGTACTCCTTCGGGCCGGTCTCGCCCACCGCGCGGACGGCCCGGCGCAGCCCAGCCACCGTCAGCCCGGCCCGGCGGGCGTGCTCGGTCACCGGCAGCGGCAGGAAGGCGTCCCGGCGCAGCGCCTCCAGCACGGTCCCGCCGCGCGGGTCCAGGTCGGCGCGCTGGCGGTGCAGCTCGACCAGCAGCTCGTGGACCGCCGCGGCGGCCTCGGTGTCCACCAGCGGTCCGCCGCGGCGGCACGCGCCGGCGATCCGGGCGATCACCCGCTGGGCGCGGTCCGCGGCGAGCAGCGGCACCACCGCCTCGTCCGGCAGCAGGCCGAGCTCGGCGTAACCGGCCAGGGCCGGGCCGGTGAAGTCGACGAAGGACTCCGACCAGCCGCCGGCGTCCGGCGCGTAGTGGTGCGGCACGCCCGGCCTGAGCCAGACCACCGCGGGGGCGGCCACCGGGCGGCGGGAGCCGTCCGGCACGGCGTACCAGCCGCGGCCCGCGGTGACCACCACGGCCACCCAGCGGTCCAGGGTGCGCGGCCCGACCACCGGCAACCGGCCGCGCTGCATGCCGACGCCCAGGCACGCGAGCCCGGTGGCCAGCTGGGCCGGACCGGGGGTCAGGTAGTGCCACCAGCGCTGCACGGCTCACCTCCGGGAACGGGCGGTCGGGGACGACAGTCCAACACCCGTCCGGGGTTTGTCCATGGCCGCGGCCGGGTCGCCCCGGCAGGCTGGGGGCATGCTGACCTACGACTCCGCGGGCTTCCGGCTGGACGGGCGCCCGCTGCGCATCCTGTCCGGCGCCGTGCACCACTTCCGCACCCGCCCCGAGCAGTGGCCCGCCCGGCTGGCCGCCGTCCGCGCGATGGGCCTGAACACCGTCGAGACGTACGTCGCCTGGAACCTGCACGAACCGGCGCCGGGCCGGTACGAGCGGACGGCGGAACTCGGCGCCTTCCTCGACGAGGCGGCCCGGCAGGGGCTGTGGGCGATCGTCCGGCCGGGCCCGTACATCTGCGCCGAGTGGGACAACGGCGGGCTGCCCGGCTGGCTGACCGCACGGGTCGGACGGCGAGCGCGGACGTCCGACCCGGAGTACCTGGCGGCCGTGGACGCCTTCCTCGACGAGCTGATGCCCGGCGTGGTCTCCCGGCAGGTCGACCGGGGCGGGAACGTGCTGATGGTGCAGGTCGAGAACGAGTACGGCTCCTTCGGCAGCGACACCGGCTACCTGCGGCACATCGCGGACGGCCTGCTGCGGCGCGGCGTCACCGTCCCGCTGTTCACCTCCGACGGACCGGAGGACCACATGCTCACCGGCGGGACGCTGCCCGGCGTGCTCGCCACCGTGAACTTCGGCTCCGCCCCGGAGGACGGCTTCGCGGCACTGCGCCGGCACCGGCCCGAGGACCCGCCGTTCTGCATGGAGTTCTGGAACGGCTGGTTCGACCACTGGGGCCGCCCGCACCACACCCGCGACGCGCAGGACGCCGCCGACACCCTGCGTCGCGTCCTCGCCGCCGGCGCCTCGGTCAACCTCTACATGGCGCACGGCGGCACCAACTTCGGCACCGGCGCGGGCGCCAACCACGCCGACCCGCCGTTCAACTCCACCGCCTGGACCCACTCGCCCTACCAACCGGTCACCACCTCCTACGACTACGACGCGCCCCTGGACGAGCGCGGCGCACCGACCGCGAAGTACGCGCTCTTCCGCGGGGTGCTGGCCGACTTCGCCGCGGCCCACCCCGACGAGGCGCGCTTCCTCGACGACCGGGAACCGGCACTGCCCGAACTGCCGCCGGTGCTGGAGGCACCGCCCGTCGCCCTCACCGAATCGGCCGCACTGCCGTTCGGCCCGGCCGTCCACGCGCCGGTGCCGCCGCGCTTCGAGGAACTCGGACTGGAACACGGGCTCGTCCGCTACACCGCCCGGGTGCCGGCCGGCCGGCCGGACCTGCCGCTCACCGTCGAAGGGCTGCGGGACCGGGCCGTGCTCCGGGTGGACGGCGTCCGGGTGGCCGACCTGGAACGCGGCGTGGCCCCGCCGGAGCTCGCGGTGCCGGGCGGCGTCGCGGTCGAGCTGCTGGCGGAATCGCTCGGCCGGGTCAACTACGGGCCGCTGGTGGGCGAGACCAAGGGCGTCGACGGCGTCCGGCACGAACGGCAGTACCTGCACGGGTGGCGGGCCGAACCGCTGCGGCTCGACCCGCTGCCGCCGGCGGACTTCGGGCCGGAACCGACGGACGGGACGGGGGACGCGGCACGCCTCGCCCGCGGGGTGCTCGACCTGACGGACACCGGGGACGCGTTCCTCGCGGTGCCGGGGGGCGTGCGCGGATACCTCTGGGTCAACGGATTCCTGCTGGGCCGCTACGACGCCCGGGGCCCACAGACCACGCTCTACTGCCCGCAGCCCCTCCTCCGTCCCGGCCGCAACGAGCTCACCCTCCTCGAACTCGGCGACGCCCACCCCCGCAAGATCGAACTCCGCCCCGCCCCCGCCCTGGGCTGAACGGGGAAACCCCCAGGGGCGCGTGGGGGTACTCCGTTCTACTCCGCCTGCCAGTGGGCGAGGGGCCAGGTGGTGAGGGTGCGGTAGTGGGAGGGGCCGAAGCCGGTCTCGCTGAGGACGAGGTGGATCTCCCCCGCCTCCCACTCCAGCCCGCGGAACCCGTCCAGCCCCGCCGCGAGGTGCTGCAGCTCGGCCGCGGCGACCCGCTGCTCCGCCCGCCGACGCCCGCGGCCGGACCCCGCGCGGGCGAGCGTGAGGTGGGGGTGGAAGCCGTACTGGTCGGTCTCCACGCCGACCTCGCCGACGGCGCCCCGGACGGCCTCGGCGAGCCGCCGCAGTGCCCAGACCTCGCCGTCCACGCCGGCCCAGAGCACCCGGTCGCCGAAGGTGCCGCCGCCGGCGATGCGGAGCCGGTGGGCGCCGTTCTCGCCGGCCGTGCGGGCGAGGACGGCCTCCAGGGCGGGCACCTCGGTGACCGGGATCTCGCCCAGGAAGGCCAGGGTGAGGTGCCAGCCGTCGACCCCGCTCCACCGCAGCCGGTCCGCGCCGGGCCGTTCGCGGAGCGCGGCCGCGGCGTCGACCAGTTCCTGGACCGCCTCGCTCGGCGGGTTGACCGCCACAAAGAGCCTCATGGCCCCATCTTCCCCGTCGGCCTTCCCGGTCGGAGCCCTTCCGCCGGCCGGATCGGAACCGGGGGCTCGAGGACGGTGACGACCGTGACGGCGCCCCGGCCGGCCCCGGTGGACGGGGGCCGGCCGGGCCGGGCCTCAGCAGGCGGTGGCCAGGTCCTTCTTGGGCAGGGTGCGCGGCACCACCGCGACCACCCGGCGGCCGGCGCCCGGGTGCAGGTCGACCCGGACCTTCAGGTCGGCGGCTCGGGCCAGCACCACGGCGATCACGGCCGCGGCGGCGGCCGAGACCAGGCCGCAGGCGAGCAGGCCGAGCCGGGGCCCGTAGGCGGCGGTGACCCAGCCGACGAGCGGGGCGCCGATCGGGGTGCCGCCGGTGAAGACCAGCACCAGCAGGCCCATCACCCGGCCGCGCACGGCGGGGTCGGTGCCCAGCTGGAGCGCCGAGTTGACCGAGGTGTTGAAGGTCAGGCCGAAGACGCCGATCAGGGTGAGCAGCGCGGCGAAGGTCCAGTAGCCGGGGGCGAGCGCGGCCAGCACCTCCAGCGTGCCGAAGGCGACCGCCGCGCCGACCAGCCGGCGCAGCCTGGGGGCGCCGCGGCGGGCGGCGAGCAGGGCGCCCGCCAGCGAGCCGACGGCCATCGCGGTGTTCAGCAGCCCGTACTCGCCGGCGCCGACCTTGAAGGTGTCGTAGGCGAAGCCGGAGAGCAGCGTCGGGAAGTTGAAGCCGAAGGTGCCGATGAACCCGGCCAGCACCATCGGCCAGAGCAGCTCGGGCCGCTCGCGGACGTAGCGCAGGCCCTCGCGCAGCTGGCCGCGCTGCCGGGCGACCGGGGTGGAGGGGCGCAGCTCGCTCTCGCGCATGGCGAGCAGGCCGCCGAGGACGGCGGCGAAGGAGAGCGCGTTGACCGCGAAGGCCCAGCCGCTGCCGACCGCGGCGATCAGCAGGCCGGCGACGGCCGGTCCGACCAGCCGGGCGGTCTGGAAGTTGGCGGCGTTCAGGCTGACCGCGTTGGCTAGGTCCTTGGCGGGCACCATCTCGCTGACGAAGGCCTGCCGGGTCGGGTTGTCGACGACGGTGACCAGGCCGAGCAGCAGCGCGAAGACGTAGACGTACCCGGCCGTGACGGCGCCGGTGACGGTGAGCACGGCCAGCCCGGCGGCGAGCAGGCCCATCGCGCCCTGGGTGGCGAGCAGCAGCCGGCGCTTGGGCAGCCGGTCGGCGAGCACGCCGCCCCACAGGCCCAGCAGCAGCATCGGCAGGAACTGCATGGCGGTGGTCACGCCGACCGCGAAGGGGCTGCCGGTGAGGCTCAGCACCAGCCAGTCCTGGGCGATGCGCTGCATCCAGGTGCCGGTGTTGGAGACGACCTGGCCGGCGAAGTAGTACCGGTAGTTGCGGATCCGGAGGGAGGAGAACATCCCTCCGGGCCGGGTGAAGCGGGCCCCGGTGGGGCCGTCCCCCGCTCGGGTGGCGGCGGGGGCGGATGCGGCGGGGGTGACCGCCGCGGGGCGTTCGTCGGGGTCGTCGTCGCCGGTGCCGGGCAGGCCCACGGGGGCGGGCGCCTGGCTCTCGGCGGTGGCAGCGCGGTCGGCTGCGGGGTCTGCGGCGAGGTCGTCGGTGCGGGTGGCGGCGGCGCTGGCTGCGGCCGGCGGTGTCAAGGTGGTCTCCCCTCGGGGCGCGGCGACGGGCAGGTTCGTCGCCGCGCGGCTGTTCTCTCGGATGTGTCCTGCGGTGATGCGGTGCTCCTTCGTTCGGTTGCCGTGAGACGTCGTGCCGGCCGGGGTGCGCGTCAGAGGTGGGCGAGTTTGTAGAGGGCCGGTGCCGCTGCGCGGATCAGCGCCCACTCCTCCTCGCTCAGCCCTTCGGCCAGTTCGGCCAGCCAGGCGTTCCGCCGGCGTCGGCTCTCCGTGAGGATCGCCTCGGCCTGCTCGGTGCTGCTGACGACCACCTGGCGGCGGTCGTCCGGGTGCGGCTCGCGCCGCACCAGCCCCTTCTCCTCCAGCATCGCGATGATCCGCGTCATCGACGGAGGCTGGACGTGCTCGCGGCGGGCGAGCTCGCCGGGGGTGGCCTTGCCGCAGCGTGCCAGGGTGCCGAGGACCCCCATTTCGGTGGGGCTCAGCGACTCCTCGACGCGCTGGTGTCTCAGCCGGCGGGCAAGGCGCATCGTGGACGACCGCAGCTGGCTGACGGCTGCGAGATCGTCCTCGGACATCTCGGGCATGGTCCTTAGCCTATGTCATTACTCTCGCTAAGGAAAATCCTTTACCATCGGCGTCGCCGCAGCACCCGTCGCGGTGCGAAGACCGGCGGGACATCGTGTCGACCTCCGGTGACAAGATCTTGGGCCAAACGTGAAGTACCGCTACTGACCTGCGAGTTCACTGAATCTCCCGGCGTTGCCCACGAGCGGAGCAGGTCGCTATGGTTCGAACTTGTCAGGAACACAGCACGCCGGCACTGTGCACCCCTACTCCGCCCCGGGAGTCCTCTTGGGTCACATCCACCACGCTGTCTACGGCTGGGTGACACCGGCGTTCTCGTACCTCGTCGCATGTCTCGGCGCCCTGGTGGCGCTGCGCAGCACCCGCTGGGCGCTGATCACCGAAGGCCGCTCGCGGCGCAACTGGCTGCTGCTCGGCACGATCTCCCTCGGCGGCGGCATCTGGAGCATGCACTTCGTCGCCATGCTCGGCTTCGCCGTGAGCGGCGTCGAGATCCACTACGACGTCCCGCTGACCCTGGTCAGCCTGCTGGTCGCCATCGGCTTCGTCGGCATCGGCATCTTCACCGTGGGCCAGAGCACCCACCGGCGCACCGCCCTGCTGGTGGGCGGCGTCGCCACCGGGCTCGGCGTGGCCGCCATGCACTACCTGGGCATGGCCGCGATGCGGCTGCCCGGCCGGATCGGTTACGACCCGGTGCTGGTCGGCGCCTCGATCGGCATCGCCGTCCTCGCCGCCACGGCGGCGCTCTGGGCCGCCCTCAACATCCGGGGCACCGGGGCGGTGCTGGCCGCCTCCCCGGTGATGGGCGTGGCCGTGTGCGCCATGCACTACACCGGCATGATGGCGGTCTCCGTCCGGCTCTCGGACACCGAGCACGCCCCGCCCGGCCCGGTCGCGCTGCAGTTCGTCTTCCCGCTCGCGGTCGGCTTCGGCACGTACGTCTTCATCAGTGCGCTGGCCTTCGCGGTGGCGCCGAGCAAGCACCGCCCGGTGGTGACCGGGCCGGCCGCACCGTTGCCGCCCCGTCCCGCCGCTGCGCGGCGCGCGCCGGACGACTGGCCGCAGTGGCCGCTGCGGGACGGCGGCGCCGGGCCGGACCTGTTCGCCCCGGGTGCCGGGCAGACCGCGCAGAGCGGCCGCCGCCGGGCCCGTCCGGCGCAGTCCGCGCCGGTGAGCGGCCGGGTCGTGCCCGCCTGGTCGGGTCCGCAGGCCGACGGGCAGTCGCAGTACTGAGCGCGCAGCACCCACGGCCGGGGGCCGGTCCGCCACGGGGGCGGGCCGGCCCCCGGCCGTTCGCCGGGTCAGCCGCGCAGGTGCTCCGGGGTCGCGGCCGGGCAGACCTTGTGCACGAAGTCGCGGCGCAGCCGGTGGTACGGCTCGTCGGGGGCGGTGAAGTTGCGCCGCATCCGGGCCAGCTCCTCGGCGCGGTAGGCGGAGAGCGGCTTGGCGGCCTCGTCGGCGGCCCGGCGGCGCTTCTTCTCCAGCAGCCGGGCGCCCAGCTCGGGCGCGTCGGCGAGCGCGGCGGCCTCCCGTTCGACCCAGCGGCGGAACTCGGCCGCGCTGCCGCGGCGCGCCCGGTCGACCAGTCCGACCGCCTCGGCCTCCCGGGCGCCGACCGGCAGCGCGGCCGTGGTGAGCCGGTGGGCGGTCTCCTCGCCGACCCGGCGGGGCAGCGTGTACGTCCAGTACTCGGAGCCGTACAGGCCCATCAGCCGGTAGTGCGGGTTGAGCACGGCGGAGGCCCGGCACCAGACCTCGTCCGCGGCGGCGGCCAGCATCAGGCCGCCGGCCGCGGCGTTGCCGGCCAGGGCCGCGACGGTGAGCTTGTCGGTGGTGGTCAGGACCGCCTCGACCAGGTCGTCCATGGCGTTGATGTTCTGCCAGGACTCCTCGGCGGGGTCGGCGGCCGCCTCGATGGTGTTGAGGTGGATGCCGTTGGAGAAGAAGTCCCGGGCCGGACCGAGCACCAGCACCGCGGTGGGCCGGGCGCAGGCCTCCCGGTAGGCGGCGAGCAACCGGCGGCACTGCCCGGTGCTCATCGCCCCGCCGGGGAAGGCGAACTCCAGGTACCCGACGCCGGCCTCCTCGCGGTAGCGCAGCTCGGACCAGGTGCGGCGGCGGGCGGCGTCGTAGGGGGTGACGGGCACCTCGGGCACGCCGTCGAGGAGGCTGCCGAGCACCTGCGCGGCGGGCAGCTTGAAGGTGGCCGGGCCGCCGGGGGTGCGGCGCGGACGCAGCTGCGGGATCCAGACGGCGCCGTCGGTGGTGGCCCGGCAGATCGCGCCCTCGCGGGTGGCGAGGACGGCGCCGGGGGCGCCGCGCAGCAGGTCCTCGGGGTGGCCGCCGTGCAGGAAGTGCTCGCGGCCGTACAGCTCGTCGAGGACGCCGGGCTGGGAGTCGCCGGAGCGCAGCTTGCGCAGCACGGTGGCGGTGTCGTCGGCGGCCCAGTCGATCCGCCGGTACTCCTGGGCGTGGTACGGCCGCGGCCTCCCGCGGACGTCCCAGCGGGCGTAGTCGAGCGGCTCGGGTTCGAACCAGCCGCTCCCGTACCGCTCGACGGCGAGCAGCACGGCCTCCACGGCGGCGTCGGCCACCTCGGTGCGGTACGCCTCGCTCTTGCCGCAGGCGGGCAGGGTGAAGGGGACGGACGCCCAGATCGGCCCGGCGTCCATCTCGGCGACGGCCTGCAGGACGGTCACGCCCCACTCCTCGGCGCCCTCGTGGATGGCCCAGTCGAGCGAGGACGGCCCGCGGTCGCCCTTGGGGCCGGGGTGGACGATCAGGACGGGGATCCTGCGCCAGACGTCCTCCGGCACCGCCCGGGTCAGCATGGGCGCGAGGACGAGGTCGGGCCCGAACCGTCCGACGGCGGCGCGGACGGGCTCGTCACCGAGGGCGAGCTCGACGGCCACGGTGTGGCCGCGGTCGCGCAGCTCGGTGTGGACACGCTGGGTGAGGCTGTTGAAAGCGCTGGCGACCAGCAGGATGCGCAAGGTGGCCCTCCGACGACATGTCACGGTGGTGGGGGTGTCCCGACCGGTCGGCTCCGAATGCCGCAGATGCCTACCCGGGAGCGCTGCCGGCGTCACCGGGTCGGGGCCACGGGGTCGGCCGAACGGGCCGCCGCCGGGCGGGGTCGGGCCATCCAAGCATGGTCATGCACACGCAACATGCCAGATCGGGGCGGGTCTACGGCCCCTGCACAACACCCGCCCGGAACGGCCGACCCCTCCGTCGAATCGGCGCCGGATCGCCACCCGTACGCCCCCTTGTGCGCCGGTCCGCTCCCCCACCCGGACATGCCGAGGGCCCTCCCCCGGGGATCCGGTGGGAGGGCCCGTACGGCGGTGGCGGTCAGAGCAGGCCGAGCGCCGGCATCAGGTAGTAGAAGGCGAACACCGCGGACACCGCGTACATCGCCGCGGGCACCTCGCGGCCGCGGCCGGCCGCCAGGCGCAGCACGCAGAAGGCGATGAAGCCCATGCCCAGCCCGTTGGTGATCGAGTAGGTGAACGGCATCAGGACGATGGTCAGGAACGCCGGGATCGCGATGGTGTGGTCGGCCCAGTCGATCTCCTTGATCGAGTTGGCCAGGATCAGGAAGCCGACCGCGACCAGCGCCGGGGTGGCGGCCTGCGCGGGCACCATGGTGGCCACCGGGGTCAGGAACAGCGCGAACAGGAACAGCACGCCGGTGACGACCGAGGCGAAGCCCGTCCGGGCGCCCTCGCCGACGCCCGCGGTGGACTCCACGTAGCAGGTGTTGGCCGAGCAGGAGGTGGCGCCGCCGGCCGCGGTGGCGATGCCGTCCACCATGAGGATCTTGTTGATGCCCGGCAGGTCGCCCTTCTCGTCGAGCAGGTGCGCCTCGTCGGCGACGCCGAGGATGGTGCCCATCGCGTCGAAGAAGCAGGACATCAGCACGGTGAAGACGAACAGCACACCGGTGAGCGCACCGGCGTGGTGGAAGCCGCCGACCAGGTCGACCTCGCCGATCAGGCCGAAGTCCGGGGCGGCGACCGGGCTGCCCGGCCAGGTCGGGACGGTCAGGCCCCAGCCCTGCCCGAGGCCGACGACCTGCTCGATCACCAGGGCGGCGACGGTGGCGACGACGATGCCGATCAGGATCGCGCCGGGCACCTTGCGGACCAGCAGCACCAGGGTGAGCAGCAGGCCGAGCACGAAGACCAGCACCGGCCAGCCGAGCAGGTGGCCGCTGCCGCCGAGCTGCAGCGGGACGGTGGTGTGCGCGGCGTCCGGGATCCGGCTGACGAAGCCGGCGTCGACCAGGCCGATCAGGGCGATGAACAGGCCGATGCCGATCGCGATGGCCTTGCGCAGGCCGAGCGGCACGGCGTTCATCACGCGCTCGCGCAGGCCGGTGGCGACCAGCAGCAGGATCGCGAAGCCGGCCAGCACGACCATGCCCATCGCCTCGGCCCAGGTCATCCGGGGGGCGAGCTGGAGGGCGACGATGCTGTTGACGCCGAGGCCGGCCGCGAGTGCGATCGGCACGTTGCCGATGACGCCCATCAGCAGGGTGGTGAGGCCCGCGGTGAGCGCGGTGGCGGTGACCAGCTGCCCGCTGTCGAGGTGCGCGCCGGTCATGTCCGTGGCGTTGGCCAGGATGATCGGGTTCAGCACCAGGATGTAGGCCATGGTGAAGAAGGTGGCGACGCCGCCTCGGATCTCCCGGGGCAGCGTGGAGCCGCGCTCGGTGATCCGGAAGAAGCGGTCGAGCACACCGGTGGGGGGCTGCGGTGCGGCGGAGGGCGCGGACGGCGCGTCGAGCGCGGACGTCGGCTGGGCCTGCGGAGACATGCGGGGTCCTCGTCGGGTGGGGGCACGGACGGGGGTGGTGACGGCGGGACCCGGGGCTGCACTGACCCGGTCCACCGGCGGCCTGCCGGACGGGCGGAATGACGCGCGTAGCAGCAACCGGAAGCCCAAGTATGAGTTTTCGCTCGTTCGCACGCCATCTTCGCGCGTAGAAGAAGGCCCTTACGGCCATCCGCCCGCAGAATCGGTCGTAGGGCGCCCGCCACCCCTGCACCGGAGGCTCCTCGTCCCCGTACCCTAGGGGCCATGCCCAAGACCCCGCTGCGCCCCTCGCCCCCGCCGCTGGAGGCCAACGACGTCGCCATCGTCGGCGGCGGCACGGCGCTGTGGTTCGTCGCCTTCCTCGCCCTGCTGCCCTTCAAGGGCACCCTGGAGCAGCACGGCCACGGCACCTGGCCGTGGATCTGCCTCTCCGGCGGCCTGCTCGGCCTGATCGGACTCTGGTACTGCCGCGCACGCCGGGACGCCATCCGCCGCGCCCGGGCCGCCGAGGCCGCGACCGGGGCCGGGACGGGCGCGGAGAGCCCCGAGGGCCCCGCCACTCGTCTGGACTGACCGCCCCCTCGGCGGAGCGGCACCGGTCCGGGGCCCCACCTAGAGTCGGACCCATGACGCATCCCGCGGAGGGCACGGCCGAGGCAGGACACCCGGGGCCGTCCGGGCGTCGGGGCGGGCTGACGGCGGCCGAGGTCGCCGAGCGGGTCGCCCGCGGACAGGTCAACGACGTCCCGGTGCGCTCCAGCCGCTCCGTCCGCGAGATCGTCCGGGCCAACGTCCTCACGCGCTTCAACGCCATCATCGGCGTGATGTTCGCGATCATCCTGGTGGTCGGCCCGATCCAGGACGGTCTGTTCGGCCTGGTCATCGTGGCCAACACGGCGATCGGCATCGTCCAGGAGCTGCGGGCCAAGCGCACCCTCGACAGCCTCGCGCTGATCGGCGAGGCCAAGCCGCAGGTCCGCCGGGGCGGCGCCGCGCTGGCCGTGGCCACCTCCGCGGTCGTGCTCGACGACACCGTGCTGCTCGGCATCGGCGACAAGGTCGTCGTCGACGGCACCGTCACCGAGGCCGACGGTCTGGAGATCGACGAGTCGCTGCTCACCGGCGAACCCGACTCCGTCCTCAAGCGCCCCGGCGACCAGGTCATGTCCGGCAGCTTCGTCGTCGCCGGCGCGGGCGCGTTCACCGCCACCAAGGTCGGCCGGGAGGCCTACGCCGCCCGGCTCTCCGAGGAGGCCGCCAAGTTCACCCTCGTCCGCTCCGAGCTGCGCAGCGGCATCGACGAGATCCTCAAGTTCATCACCTGGCTGCTGGTGCCGACCGCGCTCGGCCTGATCGTCAGCCAGCTCGCGGTGGAGCGCAACGACTGGCAGGAGGCCGTCCGCCGGATGGTGGCCGGGATCGTGCCGATGGTGCCCGAGGGCCTGGTGCTGCTGACCTCGGTCGCCTTCGCGATCGGAGTGATCCGCCTCGGCCGCCGCCAGTGCCTGGTGCAGGAGCTGCCCGCGATCGAGGGGCTCGCCCGGGTCGACACCGTCTGCCTGGACAAGACCGGCACCCTCACCGAGGGCGGGATGGACCTGCTGGAGCTGCGGCCGCTCGCCGACGGCCGGGCCCGGCACGGCGCGCCGGAGACCCTCCGCGAGGCGCTCGGCGCGCTCGGCACCGCGGACGCCCGCCCCAACGCCTCCATGCAGGCCGTCATCGAGGCCTACGGCCCCCCGCCGGACGGCCGCTGGCGGGTGGTCGAGTCCGTGCCGTTCTCGTCCGCCCGCAAGTGGAGCGCGGCCCGGCTCGCCGAACCGCAGGGCGGCGAGGGCAGCTGGCTGCTCGGCGCCCCCGAGGTCCTGCTGCCGGCCGGGCACCCGGCGCTGGCCGAATCCGACGGGCTCGGCGCCCGCGGGCTGCGGGTGCTGCTGCTCGGCCGCTCACCCGTGCCGCTGGACGACCCCGACCCGGCGGCCGGGCTGGAGCCGCTCGCCCTGGTGGTGCTCCGGCAGCGGCTGCGCGCGGACGCCGCCGACACCCTGCGCTACTTCGAGCGGCAGCGGGTCCGGGCCAAGGTGATCTCCGGCGACGCCGCGGTGGCGGTCGGCGCGGTCGCCGGCCACCTCGGCCTGCCCGGCGCCGACCAGCCGGTGGACGCCCGCACCCTCCCGCACGACGACCAGGCCGCGTTCGCCGACGCCGCCGACGTGGCGTCCGTCTTCGGGCGGGTCACCCCGCAGCAGAAGCGCGACCTGGTCGGCGCGCTGCAGTCCCGCGGGCACACCGTGGCGATGACCGGCGACGGCGTCAACGACGTGCTGGCGCTGAAGGACGCCGACATCGGCGTCGCCATGGGCACCGGCAGCGACGCCACCCGCGCGGTCGCCCAGATCGTGCTGCTCGACGACTCCTTCGCCACCCTGCCCTCGGTGGTCGCCGAGGGCCGCCGGGTGATCGGCAACATCGAGCGGGTCGCCACCCTCTTCCTGGTGAAGACCGTCTACTCGGTGCTGCTCGCCCTGCTGGTCGTCTTCACCCACGTGCCGTACCCGTTCCTGCCCCGGCACTCCACCGTGCTCTCCACCCTCACCATCGGCGTGCCGGCCTTCTTCCTCGCGCTGGCGCCCAACAACGAGCGGGCCAGGACGGGCTTCGTCCGGCGGGTGCTGCGGTTCGCCGTCCCCGGCGGGGTGATCGCCGGCGCCGCCACCTTCACCTCGTACATGCTCGCCCGGGCCGACGACGGCACCGACCTGAAGGCGGACACCAGCGTGGCGACGCTGACGCTCTTCCTGGTGGCGATGTGGGTGCTGGCGATCGTCGCCCGGCCGTACTCCTGGTGGCGGATCCTGCTGATCGCGGCGATGGGCGGGGCGTTCGCGCTGGTGCTGACGGTGCCCTGGCTCTCCGACTTCTTCCAGCTCGAACTGGCCGGTGTCCGCGACCCCTGGACCGGGGTCCTGATCGCCGGGACCGCGGGCGTGCTGCTGGAGATCGGCTGGCGGGTGATCGTGCTCCGCTCCGAGCCCGCCGAGAACGGCGTGGACTGAGGCCCGTCCGGGCCGGCCGGGGCGCGCGGGTGCGGCCCCGGCACGGGGCGCGGTCAGGACTCGTAGTCGCGGGCGTTCAGCAGCTCGTAGGCGCGGTCCGGCTCGGCCAGCGCGGCGAGGACCTCGAACCGGCGGTGCCACTGGCCGACCGACCAGGCGAGGCCGGCCGCCAGGCCCTCCGGGGTGGCCGCGTGCAGCAGGCCCGGTACCGGCGGCACCTCGAACTCGTCGTCCTCGTCGCCCGCCTCGGCGTCCTCCGGGGCGTACGGCACCTCCGGCGTGCCGGCGGCCGCGTCCCAGCGCCAGTCGACGTGCGCCTCCCCGCCGTCCGGGCCGACCACCAGCAGCTCCTCGTGCTCCTCGTAGGCGGCCGGGCAGCCCGGCAGCAGCTCGCGGACCACGGCCGGCACCCGGTGCAGCACGCCGTCGGAGAGCACCCGGCCGCCCGCCACCTCGCTGGCCAGCGACACGTGCAGCCGCTCGGCGAGGGCCGCGGCCAGCTCCGGGGCGACCGGCAGCACCGGGTGGTCGTGCAGCAGCTCGACCAGGTCCGGCGCGTCGGCGACGACCGCCTGCGCGGCGTCCACGATCACCGTGGTGTCGGGGCGGCGGCCGGTCTCCGGGTCCAGCGGGGCGAGCGCCCGGACGACGTCCAGCGGCTCGACCCGCCCGGCCGGCAGCGCGGCGAGCTGGGTGTGGATGCCGTGCAGCTGGCGGTGGGTCACGTCGGAGGCGTCGTCCACCAGGCGGTCGAGCAGCTCCTCCGGGCCGTGCGGCTCGGCGAGCAGCGCGGCCAGCGTGGTGCGCACCCCGAGGGCGTGCAGGAACTGCTCGTCCAGGTCGGTGCGGGCCTCGTCGTACAGGCCGCGCAGCAGCGGGTCGGCGCCGGCCGCGCGCAGGCCGGCCGGCTCCCGGCCGTCCAGCACCGGGTGGTCGCGCAGCCACCACGCCGTGTACGGCGGCAGGTCGACGTAGCGGCCGTCCGGCAGCAGGGTGCGCACCGGGTTCACCACGGCGTCCCGGTACGGCGGGCGGGCGAGCACCTTCAGCGCCTGCGGCCAGGCCGCGTCGTCGACCAGGTCGAGGTCGCGGACGGCGAGCAGCTCGGCGGCGACCGGCGGCACGCCGATCTCCCCGCTGTCGTCGGCGTACAGCACCTCCAGGGTGTCCTCGCACCACTCGGCGAGGCCGTCCGGGGCCTCGTCGACCAGGCCCGTGGGGGAGCCGCCGGCGGCCCGGTCGGCGGGCACCGTCGGGTCGAGCCGCTCCAGGTCGTCCGGGTCGAGCACCACGTCCTCGGCGCGGACCAGCACGAAGCCGGCCAGTGCACCGGCGGCGGCCAGCACGTCCGGGCCCCAGCGCTCCAGCAGGTCATCGTCGACGTAGGCGGCGTCGCCCTCCCGGGCCAGGTCGGCGAACGGGGAGTCCGGGATGATCAGCTCGCCGGCCCGGGTCAGCTCGCCCTCGTCGTCCGGGAGCGCCAGGCGGGCCAGCCACGGGTGGTCGCCCGGGCCGGCCTCGGCGGCCTTCACCAGCGCGAGCACCGCGTCGGCCAGGTCGACCGCGGCGTCGAAGTCGTCCTCGCCGACCTCCAGCGAGCGGGCGACGGCGGCCCGCACCTCCGGGGTGTCCAGCACGCCGGCCGGGGTCGCCGTCACGGCGCCGAGCTTGGCCAGCAGCGGGTGGGCGGCCTCCGGGTGGGCGAGCCGCAGGTCGAGCAGGCCGAGCGCCTCGGCCAGCGAGTCGGGGTACCCCTCGTAGCCGGCCCAGTCCGCCGGGTCGGAGGGCAGCAGGACCCGGCGCGGGCCGGTCACCGTCCGGCCGTCGGCCAGCGGAACCGGCAGGGCGCCCAGCGCCTCCGGGTCGGCCCCGGCCAGCGCCGCGTACAGGTTGCGCCACCAGGCGGGCTCCCGGTCCAGGCCGCCGAGCTGGTCGACCACCTCGGCCAGCGGCACCCGGCGGACGTCCAGCGCCCGCAGCTCGGGGCGGCGCTCCAGGCCGGCCGGCAGCAGGCCGGGGAAGATCGGCGCCAGCGCGGACACCACCGAGCCGTCCGCGCCCTCCAACAGCGTCGCGTCGCGCGGCCGCAGCGCCGGGGTGCCCTCCTCGACCGGGCCCGGGTGCGGCAGGAACGGCGTGCCGGGCAGCCGGTCCAGGATCGCTGCGCGCAGCGCGTTGTCCAGCGCGCCGTGGCCGAGGCGGCCGGGCACCAGGGAGAGCGAGCCGAGGTCCGCCCCGCGGGCCCTCAGCAGCTCGGCGTAGGCGTCCGCGGCGCGTTCGGTGAGGAAGTCGGTGAGCGGGCCGGGGGCGACGTGGCGGCGGGTGGAGTCCAGCGGGTAGCCGGCGATCAGCAGCGCGGGCACGCCGAGCGGCTCGTCGCTGGGCGTCGGCGCGTGCACCACCGCGGTGGTCCGCAGCGGCTGCGGCACGCCGGTGTCGGAGACCGGCACCGCCCAGACCACCGACCAGTACGGGCGGGCGCGCTCCTCGGTCGTCCGGTCGGCCAGCAGCGGGGCGGCGACGGTGCCCTCGGCGCCGACCGTCTGCCAGACGGTGGCCCGGTCCCCGTCGGTGATGGTGACGGTGGTGATGCCGTCCGGACGCGGGGCGTCCGCGGACCGGGTCAGCGTGCGGACGCCCTCCGGCGTCTCCACCACGATCTCGGCGAGGCCGGGCAGGGTCAGCAGCAGCGCGTCGTCGATCTCGGCGAGCAGACGGCGGGTCAGGTCCTCGGCGGCGGCGTCCCGCAGCGGCAGCACCACCACCGTGTCGTAGCCGTCCGGGGCGGCCCCCTCGGCGGGGAACGGCAGGCGCAGCAGCGGGACGTGGCCCTCGCGGCGGCGCAGCTCATCGGCGAGCTGCGGGCGGGCGCCGACCAGTGCGGAGGCCTCGGACAGCGACCAGCGGACGGACCCGTGCGTGGACAGCACCGCGGGCTCGTCGGCGACCGCCAGCACGGCCGAGAAGCCGACGCCGAAGCGGCCGACGGTGGGGACGTCCTCGGGGCGCTTGGCCGAGGCGCGGAGGGTGGAGAGCGACTCCACCGCGGTGGCGTCCAGCGGGGCGCCGGTGTTGGCGGCGGCCAGCACGCCGTCGCGGAGGATCAACCGCAGCCGGCCCGGGGCGGTGCCGTTGCGGGCGGCGGCGTCGGCGGCGTTCTGGGCGAGCTCGACGATCAGGCGGTCGCGGTAGCCGCCGAGGGCGAGCTCCTCCTCGGCGTTGGCGTCCTCCCGGAAGCGTGCGGGCGCGGCCGTCCACGCGTCCAGGACGCGGTGGCGCAGGCCCGCCGTGTCGAAGACGTCCGCCGCCTGCCCGTCCGTACCGCCGATGATCCGAGGCTCCACTGGCCCTGCCGCCTTCCGCCGTCCGCACCCTGCGTACGTCCGCATTCTCCCCTGCCGGACGGACAGTTCCGACCGCAGGGGACGGCGCACGCGGGGCGGGTGCCCGCTCCGTCAGGAGTGGCCGAGCTCCTCGGCGGGGGCGTCGGGCTCGACGGAGCCGCCGGTGCGGTCGGGATGGAGGGTGAGCGGCTCGACGACGGTCTCGTCGAGGATCAGCTCGGAGGGGGTGGGCGGAGCGGGCAGCACCGCGGCCTCGGAGTGGCCGCCGCAGCCGTACCCGAAGGCGACGACCTGGCCGTCGGCGGGGCCGAACTCGTTGCCGCACACGCCGAACGCCTGGCCGAGCGAGCCGCCGATCGGGATCAGGAAGCCGCAGGTGTCGCAGTTGGCCGGGGCGGCCTGCGCCATCGGCGTCTGCGGGCCGAAGGCGGAGTCCCAGCGTTCCGCGGCGAGGTGCAGGCCGAGCCGGGAGAGCACCCGGGGCCGGGCGAGGCCGAGCTCCTCGGCGACGGCGCCGATCCGTGCGCGGGCCGGGGCGGGCTGGACGTGCGGATCGGTGAGGACGACGTCCTCCTCCGCGGCCTCGCTCATCGCGGAGTTGGGGGCGGGCTCGTCCTCGCCGCTCCAGCCGGGCTCCAGCCGGAGGTCGTCGGCGCCGGTGGGCAGCAGGTCGCCGGGGCCCATGTCGCCGGGGCGCAGGCGCTCGCTCCACGGCACCCACTGCGGGGCGAGGACGGCGTCGTCGCCGGGCAGCAGGACGACCTCGTCGAGGGTGACGTTCTTGGCGCGCGGTGCACGGGCCACGGTGACCGCCCAGTGCCAGCCGCGGTAGGCGGCGTCGAGGCACTCGAAGGTGTGGGTGACCACGCGGTCGGCCTCGGCGCGGACGCCGAGGTGGGCACCGACGGTCTCCGGTCCGACCATCTCGACGGCGGCCTGGCGGGCGAGTTCGACGGCTTCGGCACAGAGCCGGTCGGGGGTACGGCTTCGCATCGCAGCGCTCACGGCGTCGATTCTCTCCCAGTCCTGTTGTCCGGCGGCGGTCCCGCGCACGGCCGGGGCCGTCCGGGGGCGGTGCCCCGCCCGCCGAAGCTGTACGAGGGGCACTTCCTATTCTGCGCGACCCGGGTCCGTCCCCGGCACCGGCCGCGCCGCCCCGCCCGGTCCGTCCCAACCCCGTGCGCGTAGTGCAGGCTACCCGCCGGTCGGCGTCCGGGCACAGTCCGGGGCCGCGCGCGGCGCTCCGCGGAAGCCGCACCGGGTCAACAGTCGTACGGTCGCTGATTCTCGGGCAGGATGGCGTATGTGGCGGACGAGACCCCCTCGCAGCACGGCGTGGACGCTCCGCAGCCGGAGGGTCCCTCGGGAGTGAGGGCTGTGCCGCCGCAGGATCCGGACACCGGCGCCGGAGCTGCCGGGGAGCAGACGCCGCCGAAGGCCGGCAGGCCGAAGAACGCACTGGTCAGGGGAGCTTCCGCGGCGGGTGTGCGGACCGGCCGGATGGTGCACGGCACCGGCCGGCGGATCCGGCGGGCGACGTCGGCGGAGGGCGCCGGCGAGTCGGGGCTGGCGAAGCTGATCGAGCTGCACGCGCTGAACTCCTTCGGCGACATGCTCATCACCGTCGCGCTGGCCTCCACCATCTTCTTCTCGGTGCCGACCGGCGAGGCCCGCGGCCGGGTCGCGCTCTACCTGCTGATCACCATGGCGCCGTTCGCGCTGCTGGCACCGGTGATCGGTCCGCTGCTGGACAAGCTGCCGCACGGCCGCCGTTCGGCGATGGCGATGTCGATGCTGGCCCGGGCGATCCTGGCCTGGACGATGGCCGGGTCGATCGCCGGAGGGGGGATCGCCCTCTATCCCGAAGCGCTGGGCGTGCTGGTCGCCTCGAAGTCGTACGGGGTGGTGCGCAGCGTGGTGGTGCCGCGGCTGCTGCCGCCGCAGTTGTCGCTGGTGAAGGCGAACTCCCGGGTGACGCTGGCCGGCCTGCTGGCGACGATGGTCGCGGCCGGGGTGGGCGGGCTGCTGCACCTGGCCGGTCCGGGGTGGCCGCTGCGCGGCGCGTTCCTGGTCTTCGTGATCGGCACGCTGATGGCGTTTCACCTGCCGCACAAGGTGGACTCGGCCAAGGGCGAGCAGCGTGCGGTGATGCACGCCGAGGGGCACGGCGCCCGGTCGTCGAAGGCGATCCTGCGGACGGTCGGCCCGTCGGTGATCCTGGCGCTGCGGGCGGTGTCCTCACTGCGGTGGCTGGTGGGCTTCCTGGTGATGTTCCTGGCGTTCCTGGTCCGCAAGGAGCCGGTGAGCGGGGTGCCGGAGACGGCGGCGCTGGGCATCGTGGCCGCGTCGGCGGGGGTGGGCAACGCGCTGGGGTCGGTGTTCGGCTCCTGGCTGAAGACCCGTGGCTCGGAGGCGACGGTCGCCGCGATGCTGCTGCTGGCGGCGCTGGCCTCGGCCGCGGCGGCGATCTGGTACAGCCTGCTGACGATCGCCGTGGTGGCGGCGGCCTCGGGCATGGCGGCCTCGCTGGGGAAGCTGGCGCTGGACGCGGTGATCCAGCGGGACGTGCCGGAGGCGGTGCGGACGTCCGCCTTCGCGCGGTCGGAGACGCTCCTTCAGCTGTGCTGGGTCGCGGGCGGCGTGGTCGGCATCTCGCTGCCGCTGAACGCGACGCTGGGCCTGGCGCTGGCGGCGGCGGTGATGACGGTGATGCTGCTGTGGACGCTGCGCTCGCTGTTCAAGGTGGGGTTGCGCGGGACGGCCACTCGGCCACGGGTGGCATAGCCGCGGCGACTCGGCCACCCCCGCGTCGCGTGATCGCGAAAGCCCGGTAGCCTCTTGCCCATGAGCCTCAGCACCCGTGCAATCGCCGCCATCGGCGCCGTGGTCGTGATCGGCGCCGGCACGGTCGGCATCTCCATCGCGCACGCTGCCGACCAGGGCAAGCCCGACGAGCACGTCGTGACCCTGACGGTCGGCCGTTCGTCGATCACCTCGGCGCCGTTCTGCTACAACGACGGCAAGGCGCTGCCGCAGGACGTCCTCGCCAAGTGCCAGGTGGACGCGAAGAAGGCCCGCGAGGCCAACACGCTGCCGTCGACCGACGTGCAGGCCAGCGACCGGATCGGCGTGGGTGTGCCGCCGTCCGTCGCGGACCGCGGCTGGTTCGCCTTCACCGACGGCGGCGCCCAGGGCCAGACCCCGCTCGCGCAGGACACCCGCGGCACCACCTGGTCCGGCTCGGTGGCGGCCTCGCAGGTGCTGAACTCCTCGGGCACCACCACCGTGACGGTCGTCGAGGCCGACCAGAAGACCCAGGAGATCCTGGGCATCTGGTACTTCGACATGAAGACCCAGGACTGACCCTCCGGCGATGAGCCCCAGGTACGACGACGAGCAGTCCGGCCGCCCGGCCGGGCTGCTCGTCGTCGTCGCCGTGCAGGCCGAGGCCGACGCGGTGCTGCGCGGGCTCGCGCGCGCCGGGGCGCCGGGCGTGCCGGTCGAGGTGCTGGCCGGCGGGGTCGGCCCGGCCGCGGCGGCCGCGGCGACGGCGGCGGCCCTGGCCACCGGCCGGTTCCGGCTGGTGGTGTCGGCCGGCATCGCGGGCGGCTTCGCCCCGCACGCGCCGGTCGGCGCGACGGTGGTCGCCTCGGAGATCCTGGCGGCCGACCTCGGCGCCGAGACCCCGGAGGGCTTCCGGGACGTCACCGAGCTGGGCTTCGGCAGCGTGCGGCACCGGCCCGCACCGGGCGCGGTCGCCCTGGCGGCGAAGGTCCTGGACGCGGTGGTCGGCCCGGTGCTCACCGTCTCCACGGTGACCGGCAGCGCAGAGCGGGCCGCCGCGCTGGCGGCCCGTCATCCGGGTGCGGCCGCGGAGGCGATGGAGGGCTTCGGCGTGGCCGAGGCCGCCGCCCGGTCCGGCCTGCCCGTCCTGGAGATCAGGACCGTGTCCAACCCCGTCGGCCCGCGCGACCGCGCCGCCTGGCGGATCGGCGAGGCGCTCGGGGCCCTGGAGCGGGCCTTCGCGGCGCTGCCGTACCCCGAACTGCTCCAGGAGGCCGCTGATGGCTGAGCCGCTGCGGGTCGCGTACTCGCCGTGCCCCAACGACACCTTCGTCTTCCACGCCTGGGCGCACGGCCTGGTGCCCGGCGCCGACGCGCCCGAGGTGCTGTTCGCCGACATCGACGTCACCAACGGCATGGCCGAGCGCGGCGAGCTCGACCTGCTGAAGATCAGCTACGGGCAGCTGCCCTGGGTGCTGGAGGAGTACGCGCTGCTGCCCTGCGGCGGGGCGCTGGGGCGCGGCTGCGGCCCGCTGGTGCTGACCCGGGAGCCGGACGCCGACCTGACGGGCGGCACGGTGGCGGTGCCGAGCGAGCGCTCGACGGCCTACCTGCTGTTCCGGCTCTGGGCCGCGAAGGCCGTGCCCGGCGGCTTCGGGAGGATCGTCGTGATGCCCTTCCACGAGATCATGCCCGCGGTGCGGGACGGCCGGGTGGACGCCGGACTGGTGATCCACGAGGCCCGCTTCACGTACGGGCGGTACGGGCTGCACCGCCTCGCCGACATGGGCGAGGCCTGGGAGCGGGAGACCGGGCTGCCGATCCCGCTCGGCGCGATCGTGGCCCGGCGCTCGCTCGGCGCCGACCGGCTGAAGGAGCTCGCCGACGCCCTGCGCGCCTCGGTGCGGGCCGCTTGGGACGCCCCGGAGGCCTCCCGGGCGTACGTGCTGGAGCACGCGCAGGAGATGGACCCGGCGGTGGCCGACCAGCACATCGGCCTCTACGTCAACGCGTTCACCGAGGACCTCGGCGCGGAGGGGTACGCGGCGGTCGAGACGCTGCTCACCCGGGCCGCCGCGGAGGGGCTGGTGCCCTCGGTCGACCCGGGTGCGCTGCGCTTCTGAGGTCCTGACGCCCTGGTGCGGGCGGTGCGGGCGGTCCGGTCAGACGTCGAACTGGTCCGCGACCGCCCGCAGCAGCACGGCGAGCTTCTGGCCGGCCGGCTTGGCCGGGTAGCGGCCGCGCTGCAGGCCCGGCAGGACGGCGTCCAGCGTGGTGATCAGGTCCTGCACGATCGGTGCCATGTCGTCGGGGCTGCGGCGCTGGGCGGCGGCGACCGACGGCAGGGCGTCGAGCAGCGTGACGCCCATCGCCTGGTCGCCGCGGTGGCCCGCGACGATCCCGAACTCGACGCGCTGGCCCGGCCTCAGCGTGGTGACCCCGGCGGGCAGCGCCTTGGTGTGGACGAAGACGTCGCCCCCGTCGTCGCGCGACAGGAAGCCGAATCCCTTCGTCTCGTTGAACCACTTGACCTGGCCGGTGGGCATCTCGAACTGTCCTCGTTGTGGGTGTGGGCGGGACCGGCGGTGACCGGATCCCGTCGGGTGGACGGCGAGCCGACCACCCTACGCGGGCGGTCGGCGACGCTCAGCGGATTAATGATCCCTCAGCCGCTCACTCCCGAGCGGCACGTCCGGACGGGGGCACGGCCGGGCAGGGACGCGGCGCGGCGCGATCCACAGGCAGACACCCCCCGGAGACGAAGCGGGGTGATCGACCACCCCGTGCGAGGGCTGCATACCCGGCCGGGCCCGCGGTCGAAACTTTGGGTCCCCGGGGAACTGCGGGCAGTGACGGAGAGCACGTGGCGGGGGGTCCGCGCGGCGGCCGGAGGACGGCCGGCACGGCCTGACGCGACACTAGGCTGGCGGGCATGGCTCTCACCGTCGGCTTCGACCTCGACATGACGCTGCTGGACACCCGGCCCGGGATCAAGGCCACCTACGACGCGCTCGCCGCCGAGACCGGCACCTGGATCGACAGCGAGCTGGCGGTCAGCCGGCTCGGGCCGCCGCTGCTGCACGAGCTCGCCAACTGGTTCCCGGCCGAGCGGCTGGACGCGATCGCCGACCGCTACCGCGAGATGTACCGGGAGCACGCCGTGGCCGCGACCCTGGTGCTGCCCGGCGCCCGGGAGGCGGTCGCCGCCGTCCGGGCCCGCGGCGGCCGGGTCGCGGTGATCACCGGCAAGTACGAGCGGAACGCGCGGCTGCACCTGGAGCACTCCGGTCTGGAGGCGGACGTCCTGATCGGCGACCTGTGGGCGGAGACCAAGGGCGACGCGCTGCGCGAGCACGGCGCCGGCATCTACGTGGGCGACCACCTCGGCGACATCGTCGGCGCCCGGGCGGCGGGCGCCGTCGCGGTCGCGGTGGCCACCGGGCCGTACACCGCCGAGGAGCTCCGCGCGGCCGGCGCGGACGCCGTCCTGGACGACCTCACGGCCTTCCCGGCCTGGCTGGCGGACGCCCTGTAGGGACGGCGTCCACGGGGCGCCCGGCCGACGGGTCCGGGGGCGCGGGGAACTGTTCCCACGGGCCCGTGAGGCACCCGTGAGCCCTTTGAGCGCGGGACCCGGCCGCGTCGGCCCCAGCTGCGTCAGTCCCGGGCGCGGCGGCGCTCGGCGCGGGCGGTGGCGAGCAGGCCGGCCAGCGACAGCAGGAAGCCGAGCGGCATCAGCATGCAGATCCAGTAGGCCGCGGTGGGCAGCCTGGTCAGGTCGAAGAACAGCGGGACGAAGGTGACCAGGGTC
This sequence comes from Kitasatospora sp. NPDC085895, assembly GCF_040702125.1. Lineage (NCBI taxonomy): Bacteria > Bacillati > Actinomycetota > Actinomycetes > Kitasatosporales > Streptomycetaceae > Kitasatospora > Kitasatospora sp. NPDC085895. The sequence goes on from NZ_JBFBJY010000010.1 coordinate 111,302, forward strand.
GCCACCGCGCCGACGGCGAACACGATCGCCCCGGCGCGGACCAGGGCGTCGCCACGGTCGGCGGTCTGCTTGCTCACAGCGGGCTCCTCCCAGCACGGACCCCATCAGTCTCCCAGCACTCCGCCCCCCGCCGTTCGGCGGGGGACGATTCACCCTGCGCGCCGAGTCCTCCCAGGAATCTCCCAGCGATCCTTGACACTGAGACCGGAATCGGGGCTTACGGGGGAGCGGAGAATGGGACTCACCAGCCACAAAGTGCTGGCGCTGTCCGCCCTGGTGGCGGTGGCGGCGATCGCGGGCACGGTCTGGCTCTGGCCACGGCTGGCCGAGCGGACGTGGGCTGCCGTGCTGGGGCGGATCGGCACCATCGTCGGCACGCAGCTGGCGGTGATGTGCACCCTCGGCCTGCTGGCCAACAACTACTTCGCCTTCTACAGCAGCTGGGACGACCTGCTGGGCACCGGCGACCAGGGCCCGGTGACGATCCAGAACCGGCTGGACGGCCGGGCGCACGGGGTGCAGCGGCTGTCCGCGGAGAACGTCCGCGGCACCAACACCGTCGGCCGGGACGCGGCGCAGGTCGGCAAGCTGGAGCGGATCCGCATCCCCGGCGCCTCCACTGGCCTGGCCACCGACGGCTACGTGTACCTGCCGCCGCAGTACTTCCAGCCGGAGTACAAGGACAAGCGCTTCCCCGCCGCGATCGCCATCACCGGCTTCCCCGGCGACGCCAAGAACCTGATCACCAAGCTGAACTACCCCGGCACCGAGCTGCAGCTGATCCGCGAGGGCAGGATGAAGCCGACGGTGCTGGTGCTGATGCGGCCCTCGCCGGCGATGCCGCGGGACACCGAGTGCGAGGACGTGCCGGGCGGTCCGAAGGCGGCGACCTACTTCACCGCCGACGTGCCCGCCGCGATCCGGGCCGCCTACCGGGTGGCCGACGGCCCCGGCAGCTTCGGTGCGATCGGCAACTCCACCGGCGGCTACTGCGCCCTCAAGCTGGCGCTGCGCAGCCCGGACGTGTTCTCCGCCGCGGTCTCCCTCTCCGGGTACTACAAGGCGGCCGAGGACGCCACGACCGGGGACCTCTTCGGCGGCGACGCCCACCGCCGCGAGGACGCCGACCTGACCTGGCGGCTCACCCACCGGCCCCGGCCTGCGGTCTCGCTGCTCGTCGGCGGCAGCCGCGAGGGCGACGGCGACTACTACGCCGGCACCGAGAAGTTCGTCGCCGCCGCCAAGGGCGGGCAGACGAAGGTCTCCTCGATCACCCTGGCCACCGGCGGCCACAACTTCAACACCTGGTCGCGGATGCTCCCGGCCTCGCTGGGCTGGCTGGGCGAACACCTCACCGACCCGCGCTGATCCCGGCCGCGACTGGGTGACGGCTCCTCAGAAGGATCGGGCATTCCGTTCATAATCGGACGCACATGCCCGACCTCCGGGAGGTCCCGATGCCCCACCGGCCGACCCGCCGGGCGGTCCTGACCGCGATCGCCGCGAGCGTCGGCACCGCCGTGGCCGGGTGCACCCGGCCCGCCGTCCGCGGTGCCGCCCCCGCCGCGTCCGGCGCCGAGGGCTCGGCGACCGGCAGCCCCGTCCCGCGGCCCACCCCGAGCACCACGGTGACCACCGCGACCGGGCCGGTCACCGTACCGGGCGGCCCGATCCGCGTGGTGGTGCTCGGCACCCCCGAGCTGGACTCGGCGATGACCCTCGGCATCACCCCGGTCGGCGCCACCCGCTCAGCGCTCGACCAGGGCCTGCCGGACTACTGGCCGGCCTCCCGCCTCGGCGGCATCGCCTACGTCGGCGACACCGGCAGCCCCGACCCGGAGCGGATCCGCGCGGTCGAGCCGCAGGTCGTCCTCGGCAGCCAGGCCCGGGACGGCGCCCGGCTGGCCGAGCTGCAGCGGATCGCCCCGACCGTGTTCAGCCGCGCGCCCGGCCCGCCCTGGAAGGACAACTTCCAGCTGCACGCCCAGACGCTGGGCCGCCAGGAGCAGGCCGCCGCCGTCACCGCCGAGTACCGCCGGCACACCGAGCGCGCCACCAAGGCGATCCGGGACGCCGGGTCGGGCGGCCGCCGGATCAGCGTGCTGCGCTTCGTCGAGGGCCCGCCGCCGGGCATCCGCACCTGCGGGCGGCAGAGCTGGCTCGGCAGCGTCCTCGCCGACGTCGGCCTCGGGCGCCCCGACGCGCAGAACACCGACCAGGACGAGATCGACCTACCGCTCGACCAGCTCGCCCGCGCCGACGCCGACTTCCTCTTCTACGCCACCTACGGCGACCGGGACCGGGCCGGGACGGCGGCGGTGCTGCGCAGCCCGGCCTGGCTCGCGCTGGGCGCCGTCCGGGCGCACCGGGCCTTCCCGGTGGAGGACGGGCTGTGGTTCCAGGGCGTCGGCTACACCGGGGCCAACCTGGTGCTCGGCGAGCTGCAGCGCTTCCTCGGCGGCTGAGCGCCGCGGCGGCCGGTCAGCCGGCCGCCTTGCGGCGGCGCAGCGTCACCACGAGGAGGGCGGCCGCGGTGATCACGGCGGCGGCCCGGAGCACGTCGGGGGCGGCCGTCCAGACCGCGTGGTTCATCGCCGCGCCCTCGGCGAGCGGCTGCCCCCAGCGGCCCTTGGTACGGCCCCAGTACCAGACCGCGGAGCCGAACATGGTGGCCAGCGGGATGCCGAGCACCACGGTCTTGCGGACGAGGTCGGAGAACTGCCGGGAGAGGTAGGCGGCGCCCCAGCCGAGCAGCATCGCCAGCAGCTGCCCGGTCGCGGCGCCGGCCAGCAGGGCGGCCGCGGCGAACAGCAGCAGCGGGGAGGGGCGGCGGCCGGCGAGCAGGCCGTCCTTCCCGGCCGGGTCCGCCTTCGGGGCGGCGCCGGCGGCGGGGTCCGTGCCTCCGCCTCCCCCGGCGTCCCCGGCGTCCTTGCGGCCGCGGCCCTTGCGGAGCTTGACCCGGGCCGGGGCGGCGGGCGCCTCCGGTGCCGGGGCGGCGGCCGCCGCCGCGGCCTCGGCCTCGGCGCGCGGGGCGGGGAGGTCGGCCGTCCGATGGCCGAGCAGGTCGACGCCGTCCGGGTACTGCACCACCTCCCAGCCGGGGAGGTTGAGCCCGCCGCCGGGGCCGCCGGGCAGCAGGCCGTCCGCGGGGCCGGCCGGTGCGGCCCGCGGCGGCTCCGCGGCGGGCGTGCCGTCGGCGGCGTAGACGCTCTGCTCGTCGGCCGGGCCGGCGGTCGCGGCCGGGGTGTCGTCGGCGGCCGGACGCGGCGGGCCGATCACCCGCCACGGCTGCTCGGACCGCCACCATTCGCCGCCGGCCCGGCGGCCGCCCCCGCCGCCCCGTCCGGCGCCGTCCGCCGTTCCGCCCGTCCCGCCGTCCGCCCCGACGTCCGCCATGTCCCGCACCCCACTCGCTCACCGGCCCGCCCACCGCTGACGGTACCGACTGGCGGGCCGCGCGGGCGAGAGGCGCCGCCGTCGCCGGACACCGGCCGGCCGCCGTCATGCTCCGGCCCTCCCCGGACCGGGCGCCGTTCGGCACTGGGCCCGGGTGAGGAGGGCGGACTAGTCTGGGTCGGATGACCACCCAGCAGAGCGGACCGTCCCGCGCCCGGGCCGCCGCCGCACCCCGCACGCTCGCCGAGGAGCTCCGCGCCAGCAGCGACGAGGCCCTCTCCGGGCTGCTGCGCGCACGGCCCGACCTGCTGAACCCGGTGCCCGGGGACCTGACCCAGCTCTCCGCGCGGCTCTCCAGCCGGGCCTCGGCGCTGCGCGCGCTGGAACGCCTCGACCGGTTCACCCTGCAGGTCGCCGAGGCGCTCGCCGCCGCACCGGACGCCACCGGCGACACCGTCGTCCGCAACCTGCTGGCCGGCCCGGCCCGGGTGAAGCCGCACCCCGGCGCCGAGCCGGTGGACCGCGCCGCCGTCACCGCCGCCCTGCCCGGAGCACTGGAGACGCTCCGGGCCCGGGCACTGCTGTGGGGGCCCGACTCGGCGCTGCGCCTGGTGCTGGCCGTCCGGGAGGCCCTGGCACCGAGCGCGGCCAACCCGGGCCGGACGGGGCTCGGCCCGACGGTGTCGGAGGCCACCGTCGGCATGTCGCCGGCCCGGCTGCAGGAGCTGCTGGCCGGAGCCGGGCTGCCGGCCACGCCCGACCCGGTGACCGCGGTGGCCGCCCTGGCCGGGCTGTTCGCCGACCGCAAGCGCTGCGCGGCGCTGCTGGAGCAGGCGCCGCCGCCCGCGCTCGCCCTGCTGGACCGGCTGGTCTGGGGCCCGCCGACCGGCACCCTGCCGGACGCGGCCCGCCCGGTCACCGCCGAACAGGCGCACACCCCGCTGGAGTGGCTGCTCGCCCGCGGCATGCTGCTGCCCTCCGGCCCCGGCTCGGTAGTGCTGCCCCGCGAGCTCGCCCTGCACCTGCGCGGCGGGCGCAGCCACCGCGCGGTGGAGTCGGCGCCGCCGGTCGTGGAGTCCGCCGCCGACCGGGACCCGGCCACGGTGGAGGCGACCGCGGCCGGGCAGGCGTACACCGCGGTGCGGACCGTCGAGGAGCTGCTGGAGGGCTGGGGGCTGCAGCCGCCGCCCACCCTGCGGGCCGGCGGGCTCGGTGTCCGCGACCTCAAGCGGACCGCGATCGCCCTGGACTGCTCGGAGCAGGTCGCCGCGTTCTGGCTGGAACTCGCCTACGGCGCCGGACTGCTCGCCCCCGACGGCGAGGCGGACGAGCACTGGGCGCCCACCCCGGCGTACGACGGCTGGCTGCAGGACTCGGTCGCCGAGCGGTGGGAGGTGCTCGTCCGGGGCTGGACGGCCGCCACCCGGGTGGCCGGGCTGACCGGCAGCCCGGACGCCAAGGGCAGGCCGCGGGCGGCCCTCGGCCCGGAGCTCGACCGCACCCTGGCGCCGTCCGTCCGCCGGGCCGTGCTGGAGCTGCTGGCCGAACTGCCGCCGGGCGGCACGGCCGGGGCCGAGCGGCTGCTGCCGGCGCTGCGCTGGCAGCGCCCGCTGCGCGGCGGCGCCACCGGGCCGGACGGCCGCGACCTGCGCGAGCACCTCACCGACTGGACGCTGCAGGAGGCCGAGCTGCTCGGCATCACCGGCCGCGGCGCGCTGTGCGCGGCCGCCCGGGCGCTGCTGGCGGACGGCGACCCGGCGGCCGTGCTGGACCCGCTGCTGCCGAAGCCGCTGGACCACGTGATCCTGCAGCCCGATCTGACGGCGATCGCGCCCGGGCCGCTGCTCACCCCGCTCTCCCAGGCGCTGGCGCTCTGCGCGGACATCGAGTCCAAGGGCGGGGCGACGGTGTACCGGTTCACCTCGGAGTCCGTGCGACGGGCGCTGGACGCCGGCCGGACGGCGTCCGACCTGCACGCCTTCCTCGCGCAGCACTCGCGGACCCCGGTGCCGCAGCCGCTCGACTACCTGATCGACGACGTGGCCCGGCGGCACGGCGTGCTGCGGGTCGGGGCGGCCTCCTCGTACCTGCGCTGCGACGACCCCCAGCTGCTGAACGAGGTGCTGGCGGACCGCCGCGCCGCGGAGCTGCGGCTGCGGCTGCTGGCGCCGACGGTGCTGGCCGCGCAGGCGCCGCCGGACACGCTGCTCGCGGTGCTCCGGGGGATGGGCTACGCGCCGGCCGCGGAATCGGCCGAGGGCGATGTGCTGATCTCCCGTCCGGACAGCCGGCGGACCCCGCCGCGCAGTGCGCCCGTGCCGGTTCCGGACGGGCCGCCGCGCCCCGACGACGCGCTGCTCGGCGCGGCGGTGAAGGCGATCAGGGCCGGCGACCGGGCGGCCACCGCCGTCCGCCGGGAGACGGTGGCCGGACCGGCCGCGCTCCTGCCGCAGTCCGGTCCGGCCCGCACCGACCTGCGGCAGCTGCCGCGCACCGCGGCCGCCGACACGCTGGCCGCGCTGCAGACCGCGGTGCTGCTCGGCGAGCGGATGTGGATCGGCTACATCAACGCCGAGGGCATCGCCTCCCAGCGGGTGGTCGACCCGGTGAAGGTGGAGGGCGGCTTCGTCACCGCGTACGACCACCACGCGGACGAGGTGCGGACCTTCGCCCTGCACCGGATCACCGGGGTGGCCGAGGTCGACGACCAGGCCTGACGGCCCGGGTCAGTGGCCCTGGGCGGCCTTGGCGTCCTGCTCGGCCTTCTGCTGCTTGGCCTGCTCCACGAAGGACTGCGGGTCGGGGATCTTGGGCTGCACCCCGGTCAGCAGTCCGGTCGCGGTGAACGCGGTGGCGCCCAGCAGGCCGCCGGGCTGGCCCATGTCGGCGACCTGGTCGAGGCCGGGCTCGGCGGCCTGCGCGGGGCTCGCGCCGAGGACGGTGGCGAAGGCCGCGCCGGAGAGGGCGAGGCCGGCGAGGAGGCGGTTCGGCTTGTTCATGCCCTGACCAACGAGGCTGCGACCGCCCGGTCACCCGGCACCGCCCGGGTGCGGGACACTGGAAAGTCTGCGACACGACCACACGGAGGGTTGCCCGCGTGAACGACGGACCGCTCATCGTCCAGAGCGACAAGACGCTTCTGCTGGAGATCGACCACCCGAGGGCGGCGGACTGCCGGCGCGTCATCGCCCCGTTCGCCGAGCTGGAGCGCGCCCCGGAGCACGTGCACACCTACCGGGTGACCCCGCTCGGCCTGTGGAACGCCCGGGCGGCCGGTCACGACGCCGAGCAGGTGGTGGACGCGCTGGTCAGCCACTCCCGCTACCCGGTGCCGCACGCCCTGCTGGTGGACATCGCCGACACCATGGCCCGCTACGGCCGGCTGCAGCTGCAGAAGCACCCGGTGCACGGCCTCGTCCTGTCCACCACCGACCGGCCGGTGCTGGAGGAGGTGCTCCGCTCCAAGAAGATCGCCCCGCTGGTCGGCGCCCGGCTCGACCCGGACACCGTGGTCGTGCACCCCTCGGAGCGCGGCCAGATCAAGCAGGTGCTGCTGAAGCTCGGCTGGCCCGCCGAGGACCACGCCGGCTACGTGGACGGCGAGGCCCACCCGATCCACCTGGAGGAGGACGGCTGGCAGCTGCGCCCGTACCAGAAGCAGGCGGTCGAGGGCTTCTGGCACGGCGGCAGCGGCGTGGTGGTGCTGCCCTGCGGCGCGGGCAAGACGCTGGTCGGCGCGGCGGCGATGGCGGAGGCCAAGTCGACCACGCTGATCCTGGTGACCAACACCGTCTCGGCCCGGCAGTGGAAGCACGAGCTGGTGAAGCGCACCTCGCTGACCGAGGACGAGATCGGCGAGTACAGCGGCACCCGCAAGGAGATCCGGCCGGTCACCATCGCCACGTACCAGGTGATGACCACCCGCCGGAAGGGCGTCTACCCGCACCTGGAGCTGTTCGACGCCCGCAACTGGGGCCTGGTGGTGTACGACGAGGTGCACCTGCTGCCGGCCCCGGTGTTCAAGTTCACCGCGGACCTGCAGGCCCGCCGCCGCCTCGGCCTGACGGCGACGCTGGTGCGCGAGGACGGCCGCGAGGGCGACGTGTTCTCGCTGATCGGCCCCAAGCGCTTCGACGCGCCGTGGAAGGAGATCGAGGCGCAGGGCTACATCGCGCCCGCGGACTGCGTCGAGGTGCGGGTGACGCTCTCCGACTCGGAGCGGCTGACGTACGCGACCGCCGAGCCGGAGGAGCGGTACCGGTTCTGCTCGACCACGGCGACCAAGCGGCGGGTGGTGGAGTCGCTGGTCCGCAAGCACGAGAAGGACCAGACGCTGATCATCGGTCAGTACATCGACCAGCTGGACGAGTTGGGCGAGGTGCTCGGCGCGCCGGTGATCAAGGGCGAGACGACCAACGCGCAGCGCGAGAAGCTGTTCGAAGCGTTCCGGAACAAGGAGATCTCCGTGCTGGTGGTCTCCAAGGTGGCGAACTTCTCGATCGACCTGCCGGAGGCCACCGTGGCCATCCAGGTGTCGGGGACGTTCGGCTCCCGCCAGGAGGAGGCGCAGCGGCTCGGCCGGGTGCTGCGGCCCAAGGCGGACGGGCACATGGCGCACTTCTACTCGGTCGTCGCCCGGGACACCGTGGACCAGGACTTCGCGGCGCACCGGCAGCGCTTCCTGGCCGAACAGGGCTACGCGTACCGGATCGTCGACGCGGACGACGTCTGAGGCGTACGGGCCCGGCCGGCGGCCGGGCTCGGGCCCGCGGTCCCGGCCGGGGTCGGGCTCGGGGGCTGGCTCAGGGTCGGGCTCGGGGTCGGGCGCGCGGTCAGTAGGAGACGCCGTCGCGGCCGAGGAAGACCACCCGGGCGGCGGTGTCGAGCATGATGCCGACGTTGCGGACGGCCTTCGCCACCGGGCCGCGGTGGCGGTGGTCGTCCTGGTCGGGGCGGTCGGCGGAGCGGCGGTCTGCTGCGTGCTGTGTTCTGTTCCTCATGCTTCCACCGTAGGTTTTCGGCCATTCGGGCGCATCGGCCCGAAGTCCGTTTCCGCGGGCCTTGGACGTCGTCCTCCAGGCGTAGGGCGACCCCGAGGATCGACGGTGGCAACCCTGAGACCGGCCTTGGGCCGGAAGTGTGCGAAATGTTTGGTGCGGCCGCCGGGAGCGGTCTATGATCGCCGGTCTGCCCCCTCCCGAACCGTGGTGCCCCGTCGTGCGGCAGCCGGGGGAGGTCCGGCCGGTCGGCAACCGGCCGGTGTTCCTCTGCCGTGAGCTACCACCATGAGTCCGCTGCCCCCGCGCCTGCGTGCGCGGGCGGGGCAGCCGGGAAGGTTCGCCGTGCACTCCCCCACCACCGACGCCGCTGCCGCCGGCACCGATCCGCTGCAGCGCGAGCGGGACCACCTGGCCTCCTCGCGCGCCGCCCTGCGCGCCATGCGCGAGGACGTCGAGTCGCTGGACCTCCGCGACGTGACCGGCACCTGGGTGTCGGCCGCCGTGCTGCACAACCAGATCCAGCAGCGGATCGCCGCACTCGCCGACCTGGCGCACACCCCGCTGTTCTTCGGCCGCCTCGACTACCTGCACGCGATCAGCGAGGAACTCGCGGAGGGCGGCACCGGCGAGCGGTTCTACATCGGCCGCCGGCACGTGCACGACGCCGACGGCGACCCGATGGTGATCGACTGGCGGGCGCCGGTCTCGCAGCCGTTCTACCGCGCCAGCCGCAAGGACCCGATGGACGTCGAGCGGCGCCGCCGGTTCGGCTACACGGCGGGCGAACTGACGGCGTACGAGGACGAGCACCTCACCGACCCGGCCGAGGGCGACACCCGCTCGGCGCTGCTCGCGGCGGAGATCGAGAAGCCGCGCGTCGGCCCGATGCGCGACATCGTCGCCACCATCCAGCCGGAGCAGGACGAGATCGTCCGGGCCGACGTCTCGGGCACGGTCTGCGTCCAGGGCGCCCCGGGCACCGGCAAGACCGCCGTCGGCCTGCACCGTGTCGCCTACCTGCTGTACGCGCACCGGGAGCGCCTCGCCCGCACCGGCACGCTGGTGATCGGCCCGAACAACTCCTTCCTGCAGTACATCGAGCAGGTGCTGCCCGCGCTCGGCGAGCTGGACGTCGCCCAGGCGACCGTGCAGCAGCTGGTCGGGCACGTGGAGGTGCGCGGCGAGGACTCCGCCGCGGCCGCCCTGGTGAAGGGCGACGCGCGGATGGCGGAGGTGCTGAAGCGGGCGGTCCGCTCGGGCATCACGCTGCCGACCGAGCCGTGCGTGGTCGTCCGCGGCGCCCGGCGCTGGCGCGTCCCGGCGTACGAACTCACCGGGATCATCGAGGAGTTGCAGGGCCGGGAGATCCGCTACGGGGCCGCCGCCGAGGCGCTGCCGCAGCGGATCGCGCACGCCGTCCTGGTGAAGATGGAGCAGTCCGGGGAGGCGCCGGACGACCGGGTGCAGGACGCGGTGGCCCGCAACACCGCGGTCAAGGCCGTGGTGAAGGCCTGCTGGCCGCCGGCCGACCCGGTGAAGCTGGTGCACCGGCTGCTCTCGGACGCCGACTTCCTCGCCCGCTGCGCGGACGGCCTGCTGACCGAGGAGGAGCAGCGGACGATCCTCTGGGAGAAGCCCGCCCGTTCGCCGAGGACCGCCCGCTGGTCGGCGGCCGACGCGGTGCTCGTGGACGAGGCCACCGACCTGGTGCAGCGCACCCCCTCGCTCGGCCACGTGGTGCTCGACGAGGCGCAGGACCTCTCGCCGATGCAGTACCGCGCGGTGGGCCGGCGCTGCTCGACCGGTTCGGCGACCGTCCTCGGCGACCTCGCCCAGGGCACCACCCCGTGGGCGACCGCCGACTGGCCGGAGGCGCTGCGCCACCTCGGCAAGTCGGACGCGCACATCGAGGAGCTCACCCAGGGCTTCCGGGTGCCGGAGGAGGTCATCGCGTACGCCTCGCGGCTGCTGCCCGCCATCGCGCCGGGGCTGGCGCCGGCGTCCTCGGTCCGCGAGGCGCCCGGGTCGCTGACGGTCCGTCGGGTGACCGGCGACCACGTCACGGAGGTGGTGGCGGCCTGCCGGGCCGCGCTCGGACACGAGGGCTCGACCGGCCTGATCGCCGCGGACGCCCGGATCCCGCTGTTCGCCGAGGCGCTGGCCGAGGCCGGCCTGCCGTTCGTCGAGCCGGGTGTGGAGACCACCGCGGAGGCCCGGCTGACCCTGGTGCCGGCCTCGCTGGCCAAGGGTCTGGAGTACGACTACGTGGTGCTCGACGAGCCCGCCGAGGTGGTGGCCGGCGAGCCCGACGAGCGGACGGGGCTGCGCCGGCTGTACGTGGCGCTCACCCGGGCGGTCTCCGGACTGCAGGTGCTGCACTCGGCACCGCTGCCGGACCGGCTGGTCTGACCGCGCGGGCGCCGGACGCCCGGCACTGGGCATCGGGCGTCGGGCGTCAGGCGTCAGGCGTCAGGCGTCAGGCGTCAGGCGTCGGCCAGGGTGCGCCAGGCGGCCACCTTGGCCGGGTCGACCGGGGTCGTCCAGCCGTCCACCCGGGCGGCGCCGCCGATGTGGAAGGCGTCGAATCCGGCCGCCTTGAGGCCCGGCACGTGGTCGGCCCGCAGGCCGCCGCCGACCAGGATCCGCTGGGTGTAGCCGGGCTCGCCGTCCTTGGCGAGCTCGCCCTCCAGGACGCCCTGGCCGGCGTCGACACCGGCCGGGGCGCCCGAGGTGAGGAAGGTGTCCAGGCCCGGCAGTGCGGAGACCGCGGCCCGTACGCCCGCCCGGTCGGCGCTGTGGTCGAGTGCGCGGTGGAAGGTCCACGGGCAGCCGGCCACGGCCTCGGCGACGGCCGCGGTGGCGGCCAGGTCGACCTCGCCCTGCGGGTCGAGGAAGCCGAAGACGAACTCCTCGGCCCCCTCGGCGCGCAGCGCTGACGTCCGGGCGAGCAGGTCGTCCAGGTCACCGGGGGTGAAGCCGTCGCGGATGCGCAGCATCACGCGCAGCGGCAGGGAGACCGCCGCCCGGATCCCGGCGAAGTCGGCCACCGACGGGGTGAGCCCGTCCGCGGCCATGTCGGTGACCAGCTCGAGCCGGTCTGCGCCGCCGGACTCGGCGGCCCGGGCGTCCTGGGCGGTCAGCGCGATGACTTCGACAATTGGTCTAGACATATGCGTACCCTGCCACATGGGGGGCCCGCCGGGCGAGCCCCCCTCCCCGTTCGCTCAGCCGACGGCCGGCGGCAGCTCCGCGGAACGGCCTCGGCGGACCAGCAGGGCGACGGACGCGGCCACGCCCGCGGCGGCGGCGAGCACCAGCTCCGACGAGCGCAGATTGCCGAACACCACGTACAGCTGCCCGAGGGTCTCGCCCGCCATCGCGGGCACCAGCGCCAGGACGACGGCGACCGGCAGGACGCGGCCGCGGTAGGCGGCCGCCAGGCCGAGCGCGATCAGCGCCGCGGAGAGCAGCGGCGGCAGCAGGAACGCCTCCGGTCCGCTGTGCAGGAGCGGGCTGAACTCGGAGTACAGCTCCAGAGAGGCGGCGGCGAGGACCGCGGCACCGAGCATGCGGCGCACGGACGGCCGGGGCAGCAGGTCGGGCGGCGCGGCCAGCAGCAGGGCGGACCAGATCAGCGGCGGCAGCAGGGTCGCCCCCAGCCACACGACCGTGGCGGCGTCGAACCGGGGGTAGGCCGGGCTCAGCACGTGGCCGATCCGCAGGTACGCCAGCCCGGCGACGCCGAGGACCACCGGCAGCACCAGGAGCCGGGCGGCGGCCCACCGGCCGGCGAGGCCCGCGGCGGCGGCCGCGAGCTGGCCGACGGCGACGAGCAGGAACAGCCACCTGTCGTCGCCGGGCACGGGCGCCCCCCACCTGTTCTCCAGCACCAGCATCAGGAAGTCGGGGACGGCCGTCCCGATCCCCGCCGCGAGGACCAGCGGTGCGGCGGTGGCCAGTAAACGCCCGCCGGGCGCGGCCGAGGTGAGCCCCGTCCGCAGCCGCAGTCCGTACCCGGCTATGCCGGCCAGTTCGCGGGCGGCGGCGAGGCGCCCGGCGCCGGCCGTGGTGTCCGCGTAGACGGCGGCGAGTTCGGGGCCGCGCTCCGTGCGGTAGGCGGCGGGATACAGCCGCATCGCGGCGGTGAACGGACGTGTCGTCACGCGAAGGCCCCCCTGACCCTCGGGTTCGGCTTCGGACCGGCGGCGGCCATCCGGCGCTCCGCCTCGGCCGCCACGGCGCGCAGCCGCGCGGCCTCGGCGGCCAGCACCTGTCGGCCGGCACCGGTGAGCGCGTAGCTGCGGCGGGCCCGGCCGTCCACCACCTCCTCGCGGTCGACCTCGATCAGCCCCTGCTGGAGCAGCCGGTCGAGGGCGCCGTAGAGGGTGCCGGTGCGCATCCGGACCCGGCCGCCGGAGATGGCGTCGATCTCCTGGATCAGGGCGTAGCCGTGCCGCGGCGCGTCCGCCAGCGCGGTGAGCAGGAGCAACGTGGGCTCCTGCATGCTTCGTTCCGTCATGTCGACTACATATACCGGTCACCGACATATGGTGTCCGGCGGACCGTCGAATCCGGTCCGGAGCAGAATGGACGTCATGACCGATGCGCTGCTCGACCGTTGGAACGAACTGCTGCGCCGCTGCGGGGCGGCGGTGGACCCGGAGCCGTACGGGCGGGACCTGCTGACCCGCTGGTCGGAGCCGCAGCGCAAGTACCACACGGTGGAGCACCTGGCCGCCGTCCTCGGCCACGTGGACACGCTGGCCGAGCGGGCGCAGGACGCCGACGCGGTGCGGCTGGCCGCCTGGTTCCACGACGCGGTCTACCGCCCGGACCGCTCGGAGAACGAGGAGCGCAGCGCCCGACTGGCCGTCCGGGCACTGCGCGAGGCCGGGCTGGCCGAGGACCTGGTCGCCGAGACGGCCCGGCTGGTGCGGCTGACGGCGGGTCACGGCTGTGAGCCGGGCGACCGGAACGGCGAGGTGCTCTGCGACGCCGACCTCGCGGTCCTCGGCTCCGGCCCGGAGCGGTACGCGGCCTACACGGCGGCGGTGCGCGAGGAGTACGCCTTCGTCCCCGAGGAGGCCTTCCGGGCCGGGCGGGCGGCGATCCTGCGGCAGCTGCTGGAGCTGCCCGCGCTCTACCGCACGCCCGAGGCGCTGGCCCGGTTCGACGCCGCCGCCCGGGCCAACCTCGCGGCGGAGCTCAGGAGCCTGGAGAGCTGACCTTGCGGCGGCGCAGGCCGGCCGCGGTGAGCCGGGCGACCAGCTCCTTGCTGCCGACCGGCTCGGCGCCGAGCGCGACGGCCTGCTCGTACCGGTCGGCCGGGATGTCGTAGTGGTCGCGCTCGAACCCGCGCGCGGGCACGCCGAGGCGCGCGGCGAAGTCGTGCAGTTCTTCGAGGCTGACGTCGCTCACCAGGTGCGACCAGTACCTGCCGTGGCCGGGCCAGGTCGGCGGGTCCACCAGGATCACGAGAGCTCCCCGACCGCAGCCACCACCACGCCGCGCTTGCCGCACACCCAGCGCGGGTCGGGGCCGAGTTCCGGCTCCACGCTCAGTGCGTGCGGGTCGTCGTCCTCGGCGGCGCAGGCCGCGCACAGCGGCCAGCGCCCGTACGCCTCCAGCAGGGCGTCCTGGACGTCCTGGGCGACCAGCCCGAGGACGAACCCGGTGCCGTCGGGCCACTGCTCCAGCCACCACCGCCGGTGCGTCACCGCCTCCTCCACCAGGGACACCACCGCCGCGTCCGCCACGTCCCGGGCGGTCAGGTCGGCGAGGATCAGCGCACGGGCGCCGTGCAGGGCGGCTTCGATCTCAGGACTGGCCATCCGCCCATTCTCCCGCAGCTCACTTGTCGGCCGGGAAGCCCTCCGTCGCCAACGCGATCGCGAACGGTTCGGGCAGCTCGACCGGCTGCCCGAACGGCGTGCGGACACCCCGCTGGTACCGCCCCTGGTCCGGCTCGGAGAACAGGGTGACCGTCGGCCCCTCCTCGTCGAACCGGTCGACCAGCAGGAAGAGCGGGACGGGGGCGTGGCCGTACGCCCAGAGCTTCTTCGTGCGGTCCAGCCGGGCGGTGCGCTTCGAGGTGATCTCCACCGCCATCAGCAGGCCGGCCGCGTCGATCGACGCCTCCTGCGCCACCAGGCGTGTCTTGTCCACCACCACCAGATCGGGCACGTACAGCTTCTCCAGCGGAACGATCTCCGTCCCCAGGGTCTGGTAGACGCCCACCTCGCGCGGCAGGCATTCGAGCAGCGCCCGGTGAACCTCACCGGCAATCACGTTGTGGCCCACGTTGGGCGGCGGCACCAAGCGGATCTCCCCCTCGTCGATCTCCGCGCGCCAGCCCTCGGGGACGTCCAGCTCCAGCCAGGTGTTCAGCAGGTAGTCCCACTGACGCCCCGGCTCGACCGACATCGAAGTCACCGCCGACCTCCTGTCTCCCGTTCGACGCTCGTGGTCGTCACCGTACGGATCGTCCGAGGTGCCCCATCCGGTCATGGGCCCAGCGTCCCACGGAGGAGTGAGTGGCGGGGGGAATGCCGCGAGGGCGGCCTCCCGTGTGGGGAGACCGCCCTCGCGGAGCGTTCCGGGCTTGCCGATCCTCGGGAGGATCAGAAGTCCATGTCACCGCCCGGCATGCCGCCGCCGGCGGCCGCGGAGGCCTTCTCCGGCTTGTCGGCGATGACGGCCTCGGTGGTGAGGAAGAGCGCCGCGATGGAGGCGGCGTTCTGCAGCGCGGAGCGGGTGACCTTGGCCGGGTCGATGATGCCCGCGGCGATGAGGTCGACGTACTCGTTGCTGGCGGCGTTCAGGCCGTGGCCGGCGGGGAGGTTGCGCACCTTCTCCACCACGACGCCGCCCTCGAGGCCGGCGTTGGTCGCGATCTGCTTGATCGGGGCCTCGAGCGCCACGCGGACGATGTTGGCACCGGTGGCCTCGTCGCCCTCCAGCTCCAGCTTGTCGAAGGCGACACCGGCCTGCAGCAGCGCGACGCCACCACCGGCGACGATGCCCTCCTCGACGGCGGCCTTCGCGTTGCGGACGGCGTCCTCGATGCGGTGCTTGCGCTCCTTGAGCTCCACCTCGGTGGCCGCGCCGGCCTTGATGACGGCCACGCCGCCGGCCAGCTTGGCGAGGCGCTCCTGGAGCTTCTCGCGGTCGTAGTCCGAGTCGCTGTTCTCGATCTCGGCGCGGATCTGGTTCACGCGACCGGCGACCTGCTCGCTGTCGCCGCCACCGTCGACGATGGTGGTCTCGTCCTTGGTGATGACCACCTTGCGGGCGGTGCCCAGCAGGTCGAGGCCCGCGTTCTCCAGCTTGAGGCCGACCTCCTCGGAGATGACCGTGCCGCCGGTGAGGATGGCGATGTCGCCGAGCATGGCCTTGCGGCGGTCGCCGAAGCCCGGGGCCTTGACGGCGACGGACTTGAAGGTGCCGCGGATCTTGTTCACGACCAGGGTCGACAGGGCCTCGCCCTCGACGTCCTCGGCGATGATGACGAGCGGCTTGCCGCTCTGCATGACCTTCTCGAGCAGCGGGAGGAGGTCCTTGACCGAGGAGATCTTGGAGTTGGCGATGAGGATGTACGGGTCCTCGAAGCTGGTCTCCATGCGCTCCAGGTCGGTGGCGAAGTACGCGGAGATGTAGCCCTTGTCGAAGCGCATGCCCTCGGTGAGCTCGAGCTCCAGGCCGAAGGTGTTGCTCTCCTCGACGGTGATGACGCCTTCCTTGCCGACCTTGTCCATCGCCTCGGCGATGAGCTCGCCGATCTGGGTGTCGGCGGCCGAGATGGAGGCGGTGGAGGCGATCTGCTCCTTGGTCTCCACGTCCTTGGCCTGGGCGAGCAGCTGGTCGGAGACGGCCGTGACGGCCTTCTCGATGCCGCGCTTCAGGGCCATCGGGTTGGCGCCGGCGGCGACGTTGCGCAGACCCTCGCGGACGAGCGCCTGGGCGAGCACGGTGGCGGTGGTGGTGCCGTCACCCGCGACGTCGTCGGTCTTCTTGGCGACCTCCTTGACGAGCTCCGCGCCGATCTTCTCGTACGGGTCCTCGAGCTCGATCTCCTTGGCGATGGAGACACCGTCGTTGGTGATCGTGGGGGCGCCCCACTTCTTCTCAAGGACGACGTTGCGGCCCTTGGGGCCGAGCGTGACCTTGACGGCGTCGGCAAGCTGGTTCATGCCGCGCTCAAGGCCGCGGCGAGCTTCCTCATCAAAAGCGATGATCTTGGCCATCTGAAGTGGTCCTCCGGGACACGGTCGACTGCTCGGACCAGAGGTGCCCGCGACGGACGGCCCTGTGAGCGGGGGTCCTTTCCCCTACCGCTCGCCGGGGCCTCACCGACCCGGTCCGCTTGTCACTCTCAAGCTGTGAGTGCTAACGCCAATGATTAGCACTCGCCGGTGGCGAGTGCAAGCCCGTTCGCCGTGTCCCGTGGCGCGGCCGCACCGGTTCCGGACACGGCACAGGCCCGTACGACGTGTCGTACGGGCCTGTCGCGAAGAATCGCCGACCAGCTCGTGACGAGCCGAGGGCTCCGCAGGTTTCGAAGGTCAGCCCGCGGCGGCACGAACCATGTCCGCCTGCGGCCCCTTCTGCCCCTGGGAGATCTCGAACTCGACCCGCTGGCCCTCTTCGAGGGTGCGGTAGCCGTCCATCTGGATCGCGCTGTAGTGGACGAACACGTCCGCACCACCGTCGACCGCGATGAAGCCGTAGCCCTTCTCCGCGTTGAACCACTTGACGGTGCCCTGAGCCATTCCGAACTCCCCTTGTGCTGTGCTGGCCATTCACGGGTCCGCAGTCTTTGCGGGCCCAGGTCCGGTGGGCCTGCCCGAGGGAACCCCCCCTGGGCACGGCCCTGCACGCCGCAGACCACCGCCCGAGGCCCTTCGCGGGCCCGGCGGACGGGTGAATGCGTCGACCGCGGCTGAATGTATCCGGACAGGAGCCCTGTGCAACAGGCCCAACTTCGGGGAAATCGGCAGTCATGACAAGGGATATGACGGGATGAAAGCCGCAGATCTCGGCATTTCACGCCGGACATAACGGGCAGAAAACGACATATAGCCGCATGAATTCTGACACTTGCCTGACAGGTTCGTCCCCGCGCCGTCCGCGGCCCGTCTCAGCGGGCGGACGTCCCCGCGACCGGTTCCGGAGCCTTGCGCACACGATCCGACCGGCCGGGCCGGGGCGTGCAATTCCGGGTATTGGCGCTGATCAGGGCGGGCGGCGCGGAGGGGAGTACTGCCACCGCCCCGAACTCTACTCCCCGTCAGGCGGTCGAATTGCACCCGGCACGACGAGAGCCGCCGCCGGGACCGGAAAATCGCGTTCCGGTCCCGGCGGCGGCTCTCCGCGGGAAGAATGCGGGGCTCAGCAGCCGCCGGCCACCGCGGGGATGATCGACACCGTGGCGCCGTCCTTGATCGCGGTCTCCAGGCCCTCGGCGAAGCGGACGTCGTCGTCGTTCACGTAGACGTTCACGAACCGACGGAGCTTGCCGGCGTCGTCCAGGATGCGCGCGGAGATGCCGGTGTGGTTCTGCTCCAGGTCCGCGACGACGGCGGCCAGGGTGTCGCCCTCGGCGGTGACCTCGGCCGCACCGCCGGTGTAGGTGCGCAGGATGGTCGGGATGCGGACGGTGGCGCTCATGGGTGCTCCTTGGCGGAAGGGGTGGGCTGCTCAGGCGAGGCCGGCGGCGCGGAAGGACTCCAGCGTCGGGCGGATGGTGGCGGTCAGTCCGGCGTCGGCGACCGCGTCGAGGGTCTTCAGGCCGTCACCGGTGTTGATGGCGACGGTCTCCTTCGACGGGTCCAACTGCCCGGTCTCGACCAACTTCTTGAGGACGCCGACGGTCACGCCGCCCGCGGTCTCCGCGAAGATGCCCTCGGTGCGCGCCAGCAGCTTGATGGCGGCCACCACCTCGGCGTCGGTGACGTCCTCGACCGCGCCGCCGGTGCGGCGGGCGATGTCGAGCACGTACGGGCCGTCGGCCGGGTTGCCGATCGCCAGCGACTTGGCGATGGTGTTCGGCTTCACCGGCCGGATCACGTCGTGGCCGGCCTTGAAGGCGGCGGACACCGGGGAGCAGCCCTCGGCCTGGGCTCCGAAGACCTTGTACGGCCGGTCCTCGACCAGGCCGAGCCTGATCAGCTCCTGCAGGCCCTTGTCGATCTTGGTGAGCTGGGAGCCCGAGGCGATCGGGATCACGATCTGCTCCGGCAGCCGCCAGCCGAGCTGCTCGCAGATCTCGTAGGCCAGCGTCTTGGAGCCCTCGCCGTAGTACGGGCGGAGGTTGACGTTGACGAAGCCCCAGCCCTCGCCGGCCGGGTCGCCGATCAGCTCGGAGCAGAAGCGGTTCACGTCGTCGTAGTTGCCGTCGATGCCGACCAGGGCGCCGCCGTACACGCCGGCCATGACGATCTTGCCCTGCTCCAGGTCGTGCGGGATGAACACGCAGGACTTGAACCCGGCCCGGGCCGCGGCGGCACCGACCGCGCCGGCCAGGTTGCCGGTGGAGGAGCAGGAGAGCGTGGTGAAGTCGAAGGCGCGGGCGGCCTCGATCGCACAGGCCACCACGCGGTCCTTGAAGGAGTGCGTGGGGTTGCCGGAGTCGTCCTTGACATGCAGCTGGGCGGTGAAGCCGAGCTCGCGACCCAGGTTGTCCGCCTTGACCAGCGGGGTCCAGCCGGGGTTGAGGTTGGGCTTGCCGGCCACGTCGGCGGGCACCGGCAGGAGCGGGGCGTAGCGCCAGATGCTGGCCGGACCGGCCTCGATGCGCTTGCGGAGCTCCGCGGCGTCGTAGCCGCCGAAGTCGTAGGCGATCTCCAGCGGGCCGAAGCACTCCAGGCACGCGAAGCTCGGGCCGAGCGGGAAGCGGGTGCCGCACTCGCGACAGGAAAGCGCTGCGGCCGGACCGAGGTCGACGGTGGCAGCGGATGCAGGGGTAGCGGTAGCCATGGTGGCGGAGGCCTCTCTCCTCATCTTCCCCGCGGCGCGGTTGCGCCACAGGCCGGAATTGGCACCTGTCCCGCGGGGGGCCTGCGACCGCCGCTGCGAGAAGGTTGCCGGGACGTCGACGGGCCGTTCCCTCAGTCCCTCTGGATGAGCTCTGTGAAGTTGTGTGTTGTTCACTGCGGTGACCCCGGCGTGCGAAGGCTCGACCGCAGTACGAAGACTGTATCCGAAGGCCCCGGCGCCGAAAGGCGGCGTCCGATCCGCGAGATGGAAGTTACGAGGAGCGAGACCGTGACCGAGCAGCCCCGTCCCGACGTCCTCCCCGAGGTCGCGTCCTGGCTGCGTCGCCGCTCCTGGGCGGCGGCGGACTACCCGGTGGAGCGGCTGCTCGCCGCCAAGCGGGCGGCGGGGAGCGCCGGAACGGTCAGCGTGGTGCTGCCCGCCCTCGACGAGGAACCCACCGTCGGGGAGATCGTCACCACCGTCCGCCGCGAGTTGATGGGACGTCACCCGCTGGTCGACGAGCTGGTGGTGGTGGACTCCGGCTCGGTCGACCGGACGGCCGAGACCGCCCGGTCGGCGGGCGCCCGGGTGGTCCACCGGGACGACATCCTGCCCCGGCTGCCGGCCGCCCCCGGCAAGGGCGAGGTGCTCTGGCGGTCGCTGCTGGCGACCTCCGGCGCGATCGTCTGCTTCGTCGACGCCGACCTGCGCGAGTTCGACCCGGCCTTCGTCACCGGGATCGTCGGCCCGCTGCTCACCGACCCCGCGCTGCAGCTGGTCAAGGCGATGTACGACCGGCCGCTGGAGACCGCGGGCGCGGTGGTGCCGGCCGGCGGCGGGCGGGTCACCGAGCTCGTCGCCCGGCCGCTGATCAACCTGCACTGGCCGCAGCTGTCCGGCTTCGTCCAGCCGCTCGGCGGCGAGTACGCGGCCCGCCGCACCCTGTTGGAACGGCTGCCCTTCCCGACCGGGTACGGGGTGGAGCTCGGCCTGCTGGTGGACGCCCTGGAGGAGGTCGGGCTGGACGCGTTGGCCCAGGTCGACGTGGGTGTCCGGCACCACCGCCACCAGGACGGCCAGGCCCTCGGGCGGATGGCCGCCACGATCTACCGGACGGCCCTGGAACGGCTCGACCGCACCCACCGGCTGAAGGCCGGCGAGGACCTCGTGCACCCGCTGCTCACCCAGTTCAGCCGCGACACGGGCACCCGGGGCTTCACCGCCCACACCCACGAGGTGACCGCACTGGAGCGCCCGCCGATGCGCACGGTGCCGGAGTACACCGCGCGCTGAGCGGGGCCCGCGGGGCCGCCGAATGGTTTGCCGGACCGGTCGCGCGGCAAGCTAGGGGATATGGCCGATCTCGCGTTCGAACGTACGCAGCAGTCCGGCGCCGCCCCCGTCCTGGTGGCCTCGAACCGCGGCCCGGTGTCCTTCAGCAGCGGGGACGACGGCGCGCTCACCCTGAAGAGAGGCGGCGGCGGCCTGGTGTCCGGGCTCTCCGCGATCGACGACCCCTCGGCGGTCTGGGTCTGCGCCGCCCTCGGCGACGCCGACCGGACGGCCGCCCGGCAGGCGCCGGACGGCCGGCTCGACCTCGCCGGCCACGACGTCGGCGGACAGGCCGTCCGGATGCTGGACATCGAGCCCGGCACCTTCGCCCGCGCCTACAACGGCATCGCCAACTCCACCCTGTGGTTCGTCCACCACCTGCTGTACGACACCCCGGTCTCGCCGGTCTTCGACGACCGGTTCCGCCGCGAGTGGGAGTCCTACACCGCGTACAACACCGCCTTCGCCGAGGCGCTCGCCGCCGAGGCCGCCCCGGGTGCCGCCGTGCTGGTGCAGGACTACCACCTCTCGCTCGCCCCGGCGCTGCTCCGCACGCTCCGCCCGGACCTGCGGATCGGGCACTTCTCGCACACCCCGTGGGCCCCGCCCGAGTACTACCGGCTGCTGCCCGACGACGTCGCCGCCGAGGTGCTCACCGGCATCCTCGGGGCCGACCGGGCCGGCTTCCTCACCGAACGCTGGGCGCTCGCCTTCGCCGACTGCTGCGAGGCCGTGCTCGGCGCCGAGGTGGACCGCGCGGCCCGCACCGTCACCCACGCCGGGCGCACCACCCGGCTCGGCGTGCACGGGCTCGGCGCCGACGCCGACTTCCTGCGCGAACGCGCGCACCGGCCGGACGTGGACGCCCGGCTGGCCGCCCTCCGCGAGGCGGTGGGCGACCGGAGGACGATCGTGCGGGTCGACCGCACCGAGCTCAGCAAGAACATCGTCCGCGGTCTGCTCGCCTACCGGCACCTGCTGCGCAGCCGCCCCGAGTGGCTTGACCGGGTGGTGCACATCGCCTTCGCCTACCCGTCCCGGCACGACCTGCCCGAGTACCGGGAGTACACCGCGGCGGTGCAGCGGATCGCCCGCGAGATCAACGACGAGTTCGCCACCCCCGACTGGCAGCCGCTGATCCTGCACGTCAACGACGACTTCCCGCGGTCGCTGGCCGCCTACCGGCTGGCCGACGTCGCCCTGGTCAACCCGATCCGGGACGGCATGAACCTGGTCGCCAAGGAGGTCCCGGTGGTCTCCGACGCGGGCTGCGCGCTGGTGCTGTCCCGGGAGGCCGGTGCCTTCGCCGAGCTCGCCGAGGACTCGATCACCGTCAACCCGTACGACGTGATCGCCACCGCGGAGGCGCTCCACCGGGGGCTGACCATGCCCGCGGAGGAACGCACCGACCGCACCAAGCGGCTCGCCGCCGCGGCCACCGCCCTGCCCCCGCAGCAGTGGTTCCTCGACCAGCTCGACGCCCTCGGCTGAGAGGCAATCCGTGAGGGGCGCGGGCAACCGCGCGGTCCGGGATCGGGCACCACGACGGTACGGGCCGAGCCCTGACCCGCACGGTCGCCCCTTCCCGCTCGCGCGGTCCCCGCGTCCCTCCGGGGTTCAGCCCAGTTCCGCGGCGAGGGCCGCGAGCAGGTCGACCAGGCCGGCCGGGCCCGGGACGACCAGGTCCGCCCGGTCGGCGAGCTCCCGCACGGGGGCCTCCCCGGTGGTCGGCCCGCTGCACACCAGCAGGCCGGGCAGGCCCTCGCCGCGGCGCTTCTCGACGGCGGCGAAGGCGGCGAGGTCGCCCAGGTCGTCGCCGGCGTAGAGCACCGCGCGGGCCGCGTGCTCGGCGAGGAACCCCTCCAGGGCGGCGCCCTTGTCGACGCCGGGCGGCCGCAGTTCCAGGACGAACCGGCCGGGTTCGACGACCAGTCCGTGTGCGGCCGCGAACGCGGCCAGCGGGGTGCGCAGCCGGTCCATCGCGGGCTGCGGTTCGGCGGTGCGGCGGGTGTGCACGGCGAGGGCGCGGCCCTTGTCCTCCGTCCAGGTGCCCTCGGGGGCGCCTTCGCGGGCCAGCAGGGCGGGCAGCCCGGCGCGGGCCGCGGCCACGCCCGCCGGCGGTTCGGGGGCGGTGAGCGCCCCGGTGTGCGCGTCCCAGCGCTCGGCGCCGTACTGCCCGAGGACGGTCAGGTGCTCCAGTCCGGGGACGCCGTCGAAGCCGCCGTAGGCCACCGCGTCGGCGGCGGGCCGGCCGGTGACCACGGCGACGGCGCCGACCCGGGGTGCGAGCGCGGAGAGCACGGCGGCGGCCCTGGGGTGGGCGCGGGCGGCGGTGGGGTCGGCGACGATCGGTGCCAGGGTGCCGTCGAAGTCGAGGGCCACCACGGCCTCGCCGGGTGCGGCCAGCAGCGCCGCCAGGCCGTCCCGCCCGGCGGCCGTGCTCGGAGTGAACTGCTCAGGAATGCCCATGTCCGGGACGGTACCCAGGCTCGGGCGCCGGACACCGTCAGCGTTCGGCGCGCCGCCGTTCGCGGATCCGGCGCAGCCGGTTGACCAGCACCGGGTCGGCGGCCAGCGCCTCCGGGTTGTCCAGCAGGGCGTTGAGCAGCTGGTAGTAGCGGGTCGCGGAGATGTCGAGCTCGGCGCGGATCGCCCGTTCCTTGGCGCCGGCCGTGCGCCAGGGCCGGGCCTCCAGGGCGAGCACCGCGCGGTCCCGCTCGGTCAGGGCGGCCATCGTCCACCTCCTCTTACGAGGTGTCATTCTGCCCGCCCGGTGCGACACACTCTGCCCGCCCGGCCGTCGGCCCGGCCCGGCTAGTTTCGGTCCATGACCTTCGCACTGCACGTCCCCGACGCCGAGCTCGAACCCGAGCCGCTCGACCCCGACCGGATCGTCGCCGGCACGCCCGAGGTGACCGGGAGGGTGCTGTGGTCCTCGCCGGACGGCCGGCAGCTGCGCGGCCTGTGGCAGATCACGCCGGGCACGGTGACCGACACCGAGGCGGACGAGCTGTTCGTGGTGGTGAGCGGTCGGGCGACGATCGAGGTCGAGGGCGGCTCCGTCCTGGAGGTGGGCCCGGGCGACGCGGCCGTGCTGCGCGCGGGCGACCGCACCACCTGGACGGTGCACGAGACGCTCCGTAAGGCGTACGCGATCACCCTGCCCTGAGGTCGGCTCCGGCCGGGGCCGCGGACGCCCTCAGCGCCGGCTGCGGCCCGCCTCGGTGGCCGCGGCGGCCTGCAGGGCGGCGAGCGCGTCGTTGCCGTCGCGCTTCACCGCGGCGCCGACCTGCTGCTTGACCAGGCCGCTGACCTTGTCCCAGGACGGGTCGCCGTAGGGATAGAAGTTGGCGGTCGGCAGGGCGTTGAGGAATTCGGCGAGGTCCCGGTGGCGGCCGCTGCCGGTCATCGCGGTGCGGGTCTCCTGGGTGACGGGCAGCAGGTTGTACTGCTCGTCGAAGGCGAGCTGGTTGTCGGTGCGGTAGAGGAACCCGAGGAACTTCTTGAGCTCGGTGCGGTGGCCGTTGGCCTTGAAGGCCATCATCCAGTCGGCGACGCCGAAGGTGGCGGGCTTGACGGTGGCGTCCTTGCGCGGGATCGCCGCCGTACCGTAGTCGATCTTCGCGGCGGTGGCCTTGGCGACCAGCCCGGGGTGGCCGTTGAGCATCGCGACCTTGCCGGCGGCGAAGTCGTTGAAGGCGGTCTTGCGGTCGGTCGCGGCCGGGTCGGCGTAGGTGAGGTGCTTCTCGACCAGGTTGGTGCGCAGCCAGGCGAAGGTGGCCCGGTTCTGCGGGGAGTCGACGGTGTAGTTGCCGGCGTTGTCGGCGAGGCCGCCGCCCCCGCCCATGGCCCAGATCATGGATTCGGCCTGGGCCTCCTCGGGTCCGAGCGGCAGCGCGTACGGGGTGACGCCGGGCACCTTGGCCTTGATCAGTTCGGCGTCGCGGCGGAGCTCGTCCCAGGTGGTGGGCGGGGCGGTGATCCCGGCCTTGGCGAAGACGGCCTTGTTGTAGAAGAAGACCCGGGTCGAGGCGACGAACGGGATGCCGTACTGGCTGCCGAGCACCTGGCCGGCCCGGGAGAACGCGTCGATCATGCCGGCCTGGGTGTCGATGGAGAGGACGTCGGTGGCCGGGTAGAGCCGGTCGGCCGCGACCTGGTCGGCGAAGCCGCCGGTCTGCACGAGGTCCGGGGTGCGGCCGGAGGCGATCAGGCTCGCGACCCGCTTGTCGATGTCGTTCCAGCTCTGCAGGTCGAGTTCGACCTTGATGCCGGGGTTGGCCTCCTCGAAGCGGCCGATCACGTCGCCCCAGAAGTGCGAGGTGCTGTTGGCCTCGCTGTCGCCGTAGTCGGCGGCGACCAGGCGGAGCGTGACGTCGCCGCCGCCGTCGCCGGAGCCGAGGGCGCCGCACCCGGTGGCGAGGACCAGGACGAGTGCGGGCGCCAGGACGCGACCGGTGCGGAGCGGGTTCGTGCGGGTGAGGGTGTACACGCGGGGACCGCCTTCGGGAGGGGAAGCTGCGCCACCCTCCCAAGCACCCGCACATGTGGTCCAGACCTGTTCGCGCGGTAGTTATCGAAGTGTCAGACGTCGTTGCACCGGCTGCAATCGGAACCGGGCGAATCCGGACAGTCCGACCGCGCGTTCAGACGGTGACCACCTGGACGCCGGCCTCCGTGAAGGCCCGCGTCAGCTCCTGGTCGGCGCCGGAGTCGGTGACCAGGGTGTCGATCGCGTCCAGGCCGCAGATCCGGGCGAAGGCGCGGCGGCCGAGCTTGGAGGAGTCCGCGGCGACGACGACCCGGCGGGCGCGCTCGGCGAGCAGCCGGTTCACCCCGGCCTCGCCCTCGTGGTGGGCGGTCGCGCCGTGCTCGACGTCGATCGCGTCGACGCCCAGCACCGTGACGTCCAGCGCGAGTTCGGCGAGCATCAGGCCGGCCAGCGGGCCGATCAGCTCGTAGGACTGCGGCCGGGCGACGCCGCCGGTGACCACGATCTTGACCTGCGGACGGACGGTCAGCTCGTTGGCGATGTTGAGCGCGTTGGTGACCACGGTGAGGCCCTGGCCGGCGCCGCCCTCGGGGGATTCGGTGAGCTCGGGCCGGACGGCGAGCGCCCGGGCGACCTCGGTGGTGGTGGTGCCGCCGTTCAGGCCGACCACCTCGCCGGGGGCGACCAGGCCCGCGACCGCGGCGCCGATCCGCTGCTTGGCGTCGGCGTGCCGGGCGGTCTTGTAGCGCAGCGGCAGGTCGTAGGAGACGTGGTGGGCGACGGCGCCGCCGCGGGTGCGGGTGACCATCTGCTGGCGGGCGAGCTGGTCGAGGTCGCGACGGATGGTCGCGGCGGAGACCTGCAGGGCCTCGGCGGCCTCCTCGACCTCCAGCCGTCCGTGCTCGGCCAGCAGCTCCAGCAGTGCGTTCCACCGCTCGTACCTGGACACCCCGCGCCGCCCTCCCGACCACGTCCGACCACGTCCGACCGCTGCGCGCACCTGCGCGAAGCCTGCACAGCTTTGCACACCGGTGGCGCGGCGCGCCCGGTCGGCGGCCGGTTTCCACCGCTCCGCGGCGCGCACCGTTGCGCATTGCTGCGCGAAAGAGCTATAAATCAATCATCTTCACGCAGTTCCTGCAGTTCCTGTCCGATCCGGCGCATCTGCCCGAGGAGCCGCCCCATGCCCCTGCCCTCCCTCACCGCCGAGGAGCTGGCCACCCAGCCCGCCGACTGGCGCACGGCGGCGGCCCTGGCCGCCGAGTCGTCCGCCGCCCTGCCGCAGCGCGGGGAGCGGGTGGCCGTGGTCGGCTGCGGCACGTCCTGGTTCATGGCCCAGGCGTACGCCGCGCTGCGCGAGTCCGGCGGCCACGGCGAGACGGACGCCTTCGCCGCTTCCGAGTTCCCGGCCGGCCGCGGCTACGACCGGGTGCTGGCGATCACCCGCTCCGGCACCACCACCGAGGTGCTGGACCTGCTCCGGCAGGCGAAGGCTCCGACCACCGCGATCACCGCGGACACCTCGCAGCCGGTCACCGCGCTCGCCGGGGCCGTGGTCGACCTCGGTTTCGCCGACGAGCGTTCGGTGGTGCAGACCCGGTTCGCCACCACGGCCCTGGCGCTGCTCCGGGCCCACCTGGAGACCGAGGGCCCGCTGCCCGCCGGGGTCCGCACGGTGGCCCGCGCCGCCGAGGACGCGCGCGCCGCGGTCGAGGACGCGCTGCCGGCGGGGCTGGTCGACTGCGAGCAGTTCTCCTTCCTCGGCACCGGCTGGACGGCGGGCCTGGCCCAGGAGGCGGCGCTCAAGATGCGCGAGGCCTCGCTCTCCTGGACGGAGGCCTATCCGGCGATGGAGTACCGGCACGGGCCGATCAGCATCGCCGCACCCGGCCGCGCGGTGGTCGCCTTCGGCGCGCTGCCCGCCGGGCTGGCCGCTCAGGTCGGCGCGACCGGTGCGCTGCTGGTGGCCGGCTCGGGGCCGGACGGCATCGACCCGATGGCCGACCTCGTCCGGGCGCAGCGCCTCGCCCTGGCGGTCGCCGCGGCCCGCGGGCTGGACCCGGACCGGCCCCGGAACCTGACCCGGTCGGTGGTACTGGCCCCGGACGGGGCATGAGAAGGGTGGTGGGCCGGGAAGGAGCAAACCTCTCAGCTGCGGCGCAATGGCGACAAACGTCACCGTCATGGACCAGACCAATCACGCAACTGGACTAGACCTCTCGGACCGGCTCAAGGGAGACTGTCCCCCGTGAAGCACGTCATCGCACTCGATGTGGGCGGCACCGGCATGAAAGCCGCGCTGCTCGCCCAGGACGGCTCAGTGCTGCTCGAAGCACGGAGGCCGACCGGGCGGGAGCACGGCACGGACGCCGTCGTCACCGCCATCCTCGACTTCGCCGCCGAACTGGCGGACGAGGGCCGCACCCGTCTCGGGAGCGCTCCCGTCGCCGCCGGAGTCGCGGTGCCGGGGACGATCGACGAGAAGAACGGGATCGCGGTCTTCTCCGCCAACCTCGGCTGGCGCGACCTGCCGCTGCGCAAGCTCCTCGGCGAGCGGCTCGGCGGCCTGCCCGTCGCCCTCGGCCACGACGTCCGCACCGGCGGACTGGCCGAGGGGCGGATCGGCGCCGGCCGCGGCGTGGACCGCTTCCTGTTCGTCGCGCTGGGCACCGGCATCGCCGGCGCCATCGGCATCGACGGCCGGATCGAGGCGGGCGCGCACGGCTACGGCGGCGAGATCGGCCACGTGGTGGTCCGCCCCGGCGGACCGGCCTGCGGCTGCGGCGCCCGCGGCTGCCTGGAGACCCTGGCCTCGGCCTCCGCGGTCTCCCGGGCCTGGGCCGACGCCTGCGGCGACCCGGACGCGGACGCGGCGGCCTGCGCGGCCGCCGTCGAGGCCGGCGACCCGCGGGCGGCCGAGGTCTGGCGGACCGCCGTGGACGCCCTCGCGGACGGCATCGTGCTGGCGCAGAGCCTGCTCGACCCGTCCACGGTGATCGTCGGCGGCGGGCTGGCCGAGGCCGGTGACACGCTCTTCACACCGCTGCGTACGGCGGTCTCCGAGCGGCTGACCTTCCAGATGCCCCCCGTGGTCGTCCCGGCCGAGCTCAGAGACACCGCCGCTTCCCTGGGAGCGGGTCTGCTCGCCTGGGACCTGCTCTCCACGGAGGTGACCGCGTGACCGCGGACCGCATTGCCCTGGCCGGCGCCCGACTCGTCCTCCCCGGCGGCGTCGTCGAGAACGGCCGGATCACCGTCGAGGGCCCGCGCATCGCGGCCCTGGGCGGCGAGCCGGACCTCGCCGACGTCGACCTCACCGGGTACACGGTCGTCCCCGGCTTCGTCGACCTGCACGTGCACGGCGGCGGCGGCGCCTCGTACGCCGCCGGCGACGCCGAGCAGGCGCTCGTCGCGGCGCGCACCCACCTGGCGCACGGCACCACCACCACGGTCGCCTCCACCGTCACCGGCGAGATCGACGAGGTCTGCCGGCAGGCGGCCGTCCTCTCCGAGCTGGTCGAGGACGGCGTGCTGGCCGGCGTGCACTTCGAGGGCCCGTTCATCTCGCCGGGCCGCTGCGGCGCGCACGACCCGGCGCTGCTGCGCGACCCGGACCCGGCGGTCGTCCGCAAGGTGGTGGACGCCGCCCGCGGCACCGCCCGCATGGTCACCCTGGCCCCGGAGCTGCCCGGCGGTCTGGAGTCCGTGCGGATGCTCGCGGACCTCGGCGTGATCGCCGCGGTCGGCCACACCGACTCCGACTACGCGAAGACCCTGGAGGCCATCGAGGCGGGCGCGACCGTCGCCACCCACCTCTTCAACGCGATGCCCGCCATCGGCCACCGCGCCCCCGGCCCGATCGTCGCCCTGCTGGAGGACGAGCGGGTCACCGTCGAGCTGATCAACGACGGCGTCCACCTGCACCCCTCGGTGCTGGACCTCGCCTACAGCACCGCCGGCTCCGGCCGGGTCGCGCTGATCACCGACGCGATGGGCGCGGCCGGCATGGGCGACGGCCTCTACCCGCTCGGGCCGCTGGAGGTCCGGGTGGAGAACGGGGTCGCGCGGCTGGTCGAGGGCGGCTCCATCGCCGGCTCCACCCTCACCCTCGACGTGGCGTTCCGGCGCTCCGTCACCGTCAACGGCCTGAGCCTCGGCCAGGCCGTCGAGTCCCTGTCCACCGTTCCGGCCCGGCTGCTCGGCCTGGCGGACTCGGTCGGGTCGCTGGAGACCGGCAAGCACGCCGACCTCGTCGTCCTCGACTCGCTCACGTACGACCTCGTCGCGGTGATGCGCCGCGGCGAGTGGATCACCGGCGCGGACCGCCTCGCCAGGACCGTCTCCTCGGTCTGATCCCCCGTCCCACCGGGGGTGAGTGGCGGCACTGCGTCCCGTCACTCACCCCCTGGGGGACACCCATGCCCATTGCCGCCACCGCCGACCTGCTCGCCCAGGCGGCGGCCGACCGCCGCGGCCTGCCCGCCTTCAACGTGATCAGCCTGGAGCACGCCCAGGCCGTCGCCGAGGGCGCCGAACGCGCCGGTACCGCCGCGGTGCTGCAGATCAGTCAGAACGCCGTCCGCCACCACGGCGGCCGGGTGCTGCCGCTGGCCCGCGCCTGCGCCGAGATCGCCGCGGCCGCCGGGGTGCCGCTCTCGCTCCACCTCGACCACGTCGAGGACCTCGACCTGCTGCACGCCGCACCGGCGGCCGGCTTCTCCTCCGCCATGTACGACGCCTCCCGGCTGCCGCACGACGACAACGTCAAGTCGACCGCCGAGGCCGTCTCCTGGGCGCACCGGCACGGGCTGCACCTGGAGGCCGAGCTCGGCCGGATCGGCGGCAAGGAGGGCGAGCCGCCGCTCTCCCCGCACGACCCGGGCGCCCGGACGGACCCGGCGGAGGCCGCCCGCTACGTCGAGGACACCGGGGTGGACGCGCTGGCCGTCGCGGTCGGCAGCTCGCACGCGATGACCACCCGCACCGCCGTCCTGGACCACGCGCTGATCGGCCGCCTGGCCGCGGCCGTCCCGGTGCCGCTGGTGCTGCACGGCAGCTCCGGGGTCCCCGACGGGGAGCTGTCCGCGGGCATCGCCGCCGGCCTGGTGAAGATCAACATCGGGACGGCGCTCAACACCGCCTTCACCCGGGCCGTCCGCGAGCACCTCGCCGCGGACGGGCGGGTCACCGACCCGCGCCGCTACCTCGCGGACGGGCGCGCGGCGGCCGCCGCCGCGGTCGCCCGCCTCGCCGCCGTCGTCAGTTCTTCGGGTACTCGCTGACCGACATGTCGGTCAGCGCGACCTGGTCGAGCAGGATGCTGCCGCTGCCGGCCGGGAGGGTCACCGTCAGGGTGTTCGTCCCGGCCACCAGCTGCGGCCATATGTTGGTGCTGTACCAGGCGCGGTTCGCGTCCGAATTGCCCTTGGAGTAGTTCTTGAAGGTCACTCCGCCGGGGTGGTCCTTGCCGTTGACGGTGACCTGCGCGGGCGTGTCCGAGCCGGTGTTGTTGAAGTGCAGCCAGAACTTGGTCTGGCCGGCCTGCTGGGCGGTCACCGTCCAGGTCACCGTCGAGCCGCCCTGCAGCGTCAGGTAGCTGCCGTCGGCGGAGATCGCGCCCTTCACGCTGCTCGCCGCCGGGGCGTTCTGGGCCTGCAGCTTGGACGCGTCGGAGACCGGCTTGCCGTCCGGCGTCGGGCTCGCCGACGCGGTGGGCGAGGCCGGGGCGCCCGTCGAGGCCTGCGCGGAGGCCGCCGTCGGGTTCGGCGCGGCCTTGTCCTTCTTGCCCGGGTCGCCGGTGGAGAGCGCGATGCCCACACCGATCGCCACGGCGGCGATCACGGCCACCGCACCGATCACCGCGCCCTTGCCGCGGCCCGAGCCCTGCCGGTCCTCGCCCGGCTGCGGGCGGGAGCGCTCGGCGTACCGGCTCTGCTGCGGCGGCAGCGGCGTGGTCTGCGAGGCCTGACCGAACGACGGCTGCGGCGGGTAGGGCTGCTGGGGGCGGGCCGCCGCCTGCTGGCCGTACTGCGCGCGGCCGACCTCCATCGGTCGGCTGTACGAGCTGCGCGGCTGGGCGGGCGCGGCGGAGCCGTCGGCCGGGCGGTAGAGGTAGGCGAACGGGTCGTCGTCGCCCGCGCCCTCGGGCGCGCCGTTGCTGCCGTCCGTGGTCACGGTGCACACTCCCCG
This sequence comes from Kitasatospora sp. NPDC085895, assembly GCF_040702125.1. NCBI lineage: Bacteria > Bacillati > Actinomycetota > Actinomycetes > Kitasatosporales > Streptomycetaceae > Kitasatospora > Kitasatospora sp. NPDC085895. The sequence continues at coordinate 142,685 of NZ_JBFBJY010000010.1, forward strand.
GGCAGATGATGGACGCTCGTACCAGCGGCACCCTACCTGCCGGGGCCCACCGCGGGGAAAGCCGATCAAGGGATGTGCTAACCGGCGCGACGGTGGGAACGCTCCCCCCGCGTTCCCCTCACCGAACCTCCACGCGCCCGCTTCTCGTCGTACATCCGCTCGTCGGCGGCGTGCAGCACCTCTTCGATCGACATGCCGCAACCCGCCCAGCCGATGCCGAGGCTGACACCGACCCGCATCGCCCGGTTGTCGATCCGCATCGGCGGGATGATCGCGTTCCGCAGCCGGCCGGCGAGGTCCTTCGCCTCCTCGCGGCCGATGCCGTCGGCCAGCACCACGAACTCGTCGCCGCCGAGCCGGGCGACGGTGTCCCCCTCGCGGACGGCCTGCTGCAGCCGCCGCGCCACCTCGATCAGCACCGCGTCGCCCGCGTTGTGGCCGAACCGGTCGTTGATGGACTTGAAGCCGTCCAGGTCGCAGAAGAGCACCGCCAGGCCCTTGTCCGGCGCGCCCGGCGCCCGGTGCGCCCCGTGCCCCGCGTTCCACGGCTCCGGCCCGTCCGGCTGCTCCGCGGGCACCGCGGTGTGCACGTGCGCCGGGTCGTGGTCGAAGCGGCTGAGCACCTCGCCCGCGGCGAAGGCCTCCAGGTCGCGGTCGAAGGCCGGGTCCGAGGTGCCGTAGCCGTGCGCCAGGGCGGTCGGGCCGCCGGGGCCGTCGTAGGCGGTGTGCGCGCTGTAGGAGAACTCGGGGTGGGCGAAGGCCGGACCGTGCCCGGCGGCCGCGGCGGGCGGCAGGCTGCACAGCCGGCGGCCGAGGCGGGTGCGCAGCTCGGCGCCGTTCGGCAGGCCGGTCAGCGCGTCGTGGCTGGCCCGGTGGGCCAGCTGCAGCTCGTGGCGCTTGCGGTCCTCGATGTCCTCGACGTGGGTCAGCAGGAAGCTCGGCCCCTCGCCGGCGTCCGCCACCACCGAGTTGCGCAGGCAGACCCACTGGTAGCCGCCGTCCCGGCGGGAGAGCCGCAGCTCGGCGCGGCCGCCCTCGGCACTGGTGCGCTGCAGCAGGGCGAGGTCCTCCGGGTGGACGAGGTCGGCGAAGCTCTGCCGGCGCAGCGTCGCCCGGGGGCGGCCGAGCAGCCGGCACAGCGCGTCGTTGACCCGGGTGAGCTGGCCGCGCGCGGCACCGTGCAGCTCGGTGATGGCCATCCCGCTGGGCGCGTACTCGAAGGCCTGACGGAAGCTCTCCTCGCTGGCCCGCAGTGCCTGCTGCTCCTTCTCCAGCCGGGCGAGCGCGCGCTGCATCTCGGCGCGCAGCCTGGCGTTGCCGATCGCGATGGAGGCCTGCAGGGAGAACATCTCCAGGGCCTCGCGCGTCCAGGCGCCGGGCCGCTTGCCGCTGCGCGGCCGGTCGACCGAGAGCACCCCGAGCAGGTCGCCGCCGGCGCTGTACATCGGCGCGAAGAGGAAGTCGCGGGGGTGCCAGTCGTTGGCGTAGACCGGCAGCGGACCGTCGCCCGTCCAGGTCGGCACGTCGGTGCCGATCGCCCAGCCCCGGTCGTACGGCAGGAAGCGCAGCGTGCCCCAGTGGTCGCTGACGCTGAGCATGCGGTCCCAGGACTCCCGGGAGCCGACCTGGCCGAGCAGCACCGCCGGGCCGCCCACCCCGCTCTCCTCGACCTCCCAGACCGCCGCCACCACCAGGTCGCCGTCGGGCCGGACGAGGCTCACCGCGGCCGCGTCGAACCCGAGCCCGTGCACGGCGCCCTCCACCACGGCCTGCAGCGTGCCGGCCAGGCTGCGGGCAGCGTTGAGGTCCGCCACGACCCGGTGCAAGGTGCGGAGGGTCGCGAGGCGGACGTAGGGCTCCGACTCGGCTTCCATGCGGGGGCTCCCCGGCTGCTTCGGATTGGCGGTGGTGGTTATCGTCCGATTGCCAGAAGAACTGAATCACAGCGAGCACAGCGATAGGCACGCTCGGTCAGCAATAGGCCGTCACTTGTGACTCAAATCACATCACTTGCCCGTGCCCACTCCGCTCCGGGCAGCCACGAACCATGACGAACCCGGACAACGGACCGCGACAGGGCGGCCCGTACCGGCCCCCGGTCCTACGACCAGGGCCCGATTCCGCTCCGCGCGGGCGCGGACTACCGTGCGGTACGTGCACACCTCCTCGCAACCCTCGCCCATCCGTACGGCCGGCCCCGACGAGTTCCGGGCCGCCCTCTCGCAGCTCGCCTCGGGCGTCGCCCTGGTGACCGCCAACGACCCGGAGGACGGCGAGGACGCGGGCATGACGGCGACCTCGTTCCTGTCGGTGTCGCTGGAGCCGCCGCTGGTGCTGGTCTCGGTCCGCGAGGACTCCCGGATGGACGACGTGCTCACCCGCGCCGAGACCTGGGCCGTCTCCCTGCTCGCCGAGGAGCAGCGCACCGCCGCCTCCCGGTTCGCCATGAAGGGCCGGCTCAGCGACCGGCTGCTCTTCGCCGACACCCCGCACCGCCGCGGGGAGCACAGCGGCGCCCCGCTGATCGAGGGCGCACTGGCGACCGTGGAGTGCCGCACCGAGCAGCGGGTGACCGCGGGCGACCACGTCCTGGTGATCGGCCGGGTGCTGGAGGCCCGGGTGCAGCAGCCCGGCGCCAAGCCGCTGCTGTACTTCCGCGGCGACTACCGCAAGCTCGCCTGAACCACCGCCGCCCGCCGGCCCGCGGCCCGACGCGGCGTCAGTCCGCCGGTCGGACCCGGGACCGGCCCTGCTTCAGCTGCGCGCGGTGCCGCTTGTTCTCCAACCGGCGCTCGACCATGCCGCGGCTCGGCCGGGTCGCCCGGCGCGCCTTCGGCGGCGGCGCGGTCGCCTCGCCGAGCAGCGCGGCCAGCCGCGCGGCGGCGGTCTCCCGGTTGCGCCACTGCGAACGGTGCTCGGAGGCCCGCACGACCAGCACCCGGCCGTCCACCAGGCGGTGGGCGAGGCGCTCCAGGGCGCGCTCCTTCCACACCGGGGGCAGGGCGGCCGACGCCGCCAGGTCGTAGCGCAGCTCGACCTGGGTGTCGGAGGTGTTCACGTGCTGGCCGCCGGGGCCGGAGGAACGCGAGAAGCGCCAGACGAGCTCGGCGTCGGGGACGACCACCGACCCCCGTACGCGGATGGGCTCGGACATGCGTCCATCATCCCGCCCCACCGCCCCGAGGTCACGCGGTTAACCGCACGGAGCAAAGCGACTCCAAGGCCCCCGGCGACCGCCCCCGAGGTCGCCGTCCTCCGGGGGCACTGCCCGTTCCTGCGAGAATGAGGCGGTGATCGAGCTCGGGTACTCCCTGTCCAACCGCTTCCCCGACCCGCCGCAGACCGACTACCGGCAGGCCCCCGTGCGGAGCCTGCGGTACGACCTGTTCTGCGGCGACGTCTACCTGGAGGTGGACGGCGAGGCCGTGGAGACCCGCTGGGGCTGGGTGCCGGTGCTGGACTTCGCCTGGGCGCTGTGCGACATCGCCGAGCAGCTGGACGAGGACCCGCAGGGCAGCCGCTCCGCCGCCGTGCGGACCGCCGACCTCGACTTCACCCAGAACACCGAGCTGCTGCGGTTCGCCCGCCGGTTCGGCTGGGTGGAGGTCACCGCGACCTGGCTGCGGGACGCCGAGCCGCTGGTGGTGCGCCACGCGGACTTCCGTCGCGAGGCCCGCGACTTCCTGCAGGACGTGCTGGCCGATCTGACGGACCTGCACGAGGGCCTGGCCGACAATCCGAACATCTGGTCGGTGCAGGGCCGCTTCCCCCGGATCTGACCGGCGCTCCGCCGGCCCCGCGCGCCCGCGGCACGCCGCTGAGCGACGGTTCGTACGAGAAATTCGGCCGGGCCTGGAACCATGGCCCCCGCGAGCAGCGTTCTTCCGAACAAAAGCGACCGAAGGGACACACACACCATGCCCGTGAGCCTCTCCAAGGGTGGCAACGTCTCGCTGACCAAGGAGGCCCCCGGCCTGGCCGCCATCACCGTCGGCCTCGGTTGGGACGTCCGCACCACCACCGGTGCGGAGTTCGACCTCGACGCCAGCGCGATCGTGCTGAACAACGACGGCAAGGTGTACTCCGACCGTCACTTCGTCTTCTTCAACAACACCGCCACCCCGGACAACACGGTCGTCCACACCGGTGACAACCGGACGGGCGAGGGCGCCGGCGACGACGAGCAGATCAACGTCAACCTGGCCGCCCTGCCGGCCGACGTCACCCGGATCACCTTCCCGGTCTCGATCTACGACGCGGTCAGCCGCGGCCAGAGCTTCGGCCAGGTCCGCAACGCCTACATCCGCGTGCTCAACCAGGCCGGCGGCGCCGAGATCGCCCGCTACGACCTGTCGGAGGACGCCGCCACCGAGACCGCCATGATCTTCGGCGAGCTCTACCGCAACGGCGCCGAGTGGAAGTTCCGCGCCATCGGCCAGGGCTACGCCTCGGGCCTGGTCGGCATCGCGCAGGACTTCGGCGTCAACGTCTGACGCACCGGCAGCCTGCCGGACCGTCAACCTCCGGCGCGCCACGAACGGGCGATGCCCGGGAATCCCTGCGGATTCCCGGGCATCGCCCGTTCTGCGTTCGTGCCGGTGCCTGCGCCTGCCGTCAGGAGCGTCCGGCGCGCAGCTCGGGGAGCTGCAGCATCTCGGTGTCCTCGTGCGGCGTCAGGTCGACCACCTCGGGGCGGCCGTGCTCGGCGTCCGCCACCGGGGCCGGCTCCGTCCGGGCCGGCTCCACCGGGGAGGCCTGCTCGGCCGAAGGCGCCTGCTCCACGGGGAGGACCTGAGTCGCGGGGGCCGCGTAGCGGACGCTCTCGGCCAGCGCCTCGTCGCCGACGACGTCGGCCAGGTCGGCCAGGTCGCCGACGGCGGGCGCCGGGGCGGCGGCCCGCAGTGCCGCGGCGGTGGCGGGCCGGCCGAAGAAGCTGAATCCGGGGCCCCGCCCGGCCGCCCGGACACGGGCGGCGGGCACGACGGTGCCGGTGCGGGGGCGCAGCGCGGGCGGCGCGGTGAGCGGCCGGTCGGCAGCCGGCCCGGGGGCCGGTACGACGGCCCCCGGGGCGGTCTCCTGGGCCTTCGGGCGGGCGACGGGCACCGGCTCGGGCATCCGCGGCCGGAGCTCCAGCTGGGCCCGTGCCTCGCCCTCGCGGCGGCGCACCTCCGCCTCGTTGCCGACGCGCTCCAGGTGGCGCAGCGCGGCGGCGGCCCGCACGTACGCGGCCGGGCTCGCCGGGTGCTTGGGACGGGCGGCCTCCAGGGCGCGCTTGGCGGCCTCGGCCTCGCGCATGGCCTGCTCGGCGACCGCGACGGCGCGCTCGCGCAACAGACGGGCGATCTCGGTCTCGGCCTTGGCGAGCCGGGACTTCTCGGCGGTCAGCCGGCGGCCGAAGCGGGTGGCCCGCTCCTCGGCGACCTCGGCCGCGTACTCGGCCTCGGCGAGCTGCTCCTCGAACCGCTCCTCCAGGCGCAGCCGCCTGGTCGCGGCGAGCTGCAGGGCGGCCCGGGCCGCGCGGTCGCGCTGGCGCAGCAGGAGGCCGAGCCCGACGGCCGCGACCACGGCGGCGACGCCGACGGAACGCGCCACCACCGGATCCGGTGTGGCCACCAACGCGGCCACGGCGGCGAGCACGAGCACACCGATGGCGACAGGTGGCGCGTAGCGGCCGAGGACGGAGGAATGACGGTGGCGTCCACGAGACATGCCAAGAAACTAGCGTGCGAATCGGGGCCCTGTCAGCCTCGCCACTCATTCGGCTCTTGACAGCCCGTCGGAAATACTCGGCGCCGCGGTGCGATCACGGGCCGTTACCATGGCGGGCGACATTCCGACCGTTGAGCGAGGTGCCCGTGTCCCCCGGTTTCCGTGTGCACCCTGGAGAGTTGACCGCGGCCGGGCAGGCCGCCCGGCGGACCGCGGAGCAGCTGCGCGCCGATGCCCGTGCGGTGCTCGGCCCGGCCGACGCGGCGGCCGCGGCGCTGCCGGGCTGGCGGACGGCCGCCGCGCTGCGGGACTGCGCCGATGCGTGGCACCGGCTGTTCGAGCGGCTGGCGGACGACCTCGGCACGATCGGCGCCGATCTGGTGCGGACGGCCGACGGCTACACCGCCGCCGACGAGTCCGTCCGCCGCAGCCTCACCCCGGCGGGCTGAGGTGGACGCCGCCGCGCTGGCCGCCGCCCGGCCGGCCGAACTGCCGGCCGCCGCGGCCGCGTACGGTGCCCTGGCCGCCGCGCTGGAGGGGCACCACCAGGCGTGGGCCCGGCAGACCGCGGGCCGGGTGCACGGCTCCGGCTGGCAGGGCCGGGCCGCCGAGCTGGCGGGTGCCGCGGTCGACCGGGTCACCGGCCGGCTGCAGGCGGCCTGGGTGGAGCTGACGCTCGTCCAGGAGACGCTGCGTCAGGCGGCGGAGGCCTTCGCGGTGGCGCAGGCGGCGCTGCCGGGCGATCCCTCGGGTGCCGTCGCGGCGGCGGAGCGGGCGGACACCGCGGCTGCCCAGCGGCTGACGGCACTGGCCGCGGCGGCGCGGGACGGCCGGGCGCTGACGCCGGCCGCGGCGGTGGCGGGACTCGGCCGGCTGTCAGACCCGCGGGAGCCGCTGAACGCCGCGCTGCGGGCGCTGCTGCCGCCGCCCGGCGCCGGCCCCGGTGAGGTCGCCGCCTGGTGGCGCGGTCTGGCGCCGGGCGCCCGTGCGGCCCTGACGGAGGGTCGACCGGACCTGGTCGGCGCCCTGGACGGGCTGCCCGCCCGCGACCGGGACCGCGCCAACCGGCTGCAGCTGTCCCGGCTGCTGGAGCACCCGGACGTGCTGTCCGGCCCGCTGCGGGAGGGCCTGCGGGCCGTCGCCGCCCGGCTGGCGGAGGGCGATCCGGCGGGCGGCGACCTGCTGCTGCTCGCGCTCGGTGCACAGGGCCAGGGCCGGGCCGTCCTCGGGTACGGCGACCCGGACACCGCGGACGACGTGGCGGTGTACGTGCCGGGCTTCGGCACCGAGCTGGCCGCCGCGGGTCGCGGGGACGCCGAGCGGGCGGAGCGGATCCGCACCGCGGCGGCCCGCTGCGGGGGCGGCCGGACGACGGCGGCGATGGTGTGGCTGGGCTACGACGCCCCGCCGAACGAGGGGCTGAGCCTGCGCTCCGCCGAGGTGGCGGGCGACGCCCGGGCGAAGGCCGGCGCGGCCGACCTGAACCGCTTCCTGGGCGGGCTGCGGGCGGCCCGGCCGGGGGAGCCGGCGCACGTCACCGCGGTCGGGCACAGCTACGGTTCGCTGGTCGTCGGGCTCGCCGCCCGGCAGGACGGCACCGGGATGGACGACGTGGTGCTGGTGGGCAGTCCCGGGGCCGGGGTGGACCGGGCGGACGGGCTGAAGGTGGGCGCCGGCCACGTGTACGTCGGGGTGGCCGAGCACGATCCGGTCGGCCGGCTGCCGGCCGGCTCCGGGGTGGCCGGCGGGATGCTGCTGGGCGGCCCGGCCGCGGCGGCGCTCGGGCAGGCGACCGGCCCGAACGAGCTGTGGTTCGGCCGGGACCCGGCGGACGCCGGCTTCGGTGCGCACCGCTTCGAGGTGGCACCGGGCGATCCCGAGCACCCGTTCGCCAGCCACTCCGCGTACTTCGACGCGGCACCGGACGGGCCGTCCGCCTCGCTGGAGAACATCGGCCGGGTGGTCGCCGGGCGGGGCGCGGAGACCACCGCGGTGCCGCCGCGCTGAACCCCGCGCCGGGGTCCGGAGCGGCCGGACCCCGGAAGGGGCGGGGTCAGCGCGGGGAGGGCTCGGCCGGGTGGCGCCGGCCGTTGTCGTGGTCCTCGGGCAGCCGGAGGATGTGCTGCAGCCAGAGCGCGGCGGCCATCACGGCGGCGCCGGCCAGGACGGCGAAGCCGGCGGTGACCGCCTGCGACTTGCGGGCGGCGATGTCGAGCTGCTCCAGCAGGTAGACCCCGGTGCCGGCGTAGATGCCGGTGACCACCGCGGAGACCAGTGCGCTGGCCTGCGCGAGCACCAGGGCCCGGGCGGCGTGCAGCGGGTCCACGCCCTTGGCGTCCGGCTGCCGCTCGCGGACCGCCTTCAGCCGGGAGCGCAGCGAGATCGCGGTGGCGAGCAGCACCACGGCGACCGCCGCGAGCACCAGCGGTGCCGCGGCCGGGACACCGGGCAGGCTGCCCAGCGACCCCCAGAGTTTGGCCCCGGACCAGGAGAGCACCCCCGCGACGGCGGTGATGCCGAGCAGCAGGCGCAGACGGAGCGGCTTCACGCGGACGATGTCCTTCCCGGCGGAGGCGACGGACTGCTGTCCCTGACGGACCGTCGCGGTGCGGCGGTGCGTGCCCACCGTACCGGGCCGTCGCGCGCCACCTGTACGGACGGCCCGGCGGGCGGGGAAGTTCCCGCCCGCCGGGCCGTGCGGCGGTCCTACTCCGGCAGGCGCAGCTGCAGGTCGGCGCGGCGGCGGACGCCCTGGGCGTCCTCGCCGCCGAGCTCCTTCAGGAGGTCGGCGACCTGGCCGCGGCCGGGTACCTCGGCCGCGGGGTCGGCGTCCAGCCAAGGGGCGAGCACGAAGGCGCGCTCGTGGGCGCGCGGGTGCGGCAGCAGCAGGTGCGGGTCGTCGCTGAGGACGCCCTCCACGGCGAGGATGTCGACGTCGAGGGTGCGCGGGCCCCAGCGGACCTCGCGGACCCGCCCGAACGCGTCCTCGACGGCGTTGCCGCGTTCCAGCAGCGAGTCGGCGGGCAGCGTGGTGCGCAGCAGCACCACGGCGTTGAAGTAGGACGGCTGGTCGGCGGGGCCGCCGACGGCGTCCGTCTCGAACACTCCGGAGACCGCGGTCACCTTGATGCCCGGGGTGTCGGCGAGGGCGTCGACGGCTCCCTGGAGGGTCTCCAGGCGGTTGCCGAGGTTGGCGCCGAGGGCGATCGCGGCGTGGCGGACGGTCTGCAGGGTGGAGTCGGCACTGTCCACCCGGCGCTCCAGGTCGAACGTGGTCGGCGAGGCGGTCGGGTCGCTGGTGCTCATCGGGTTCCCTCTGCGGCTCGGGGGCGGGGCAGCCGGCACGTCATGCGCGGCCCCGGTGGATGGTGACGGTCACGTCGTCGAACGGGACGGTGATCGGGGCGTCCGGCTTGTGCACGGTGACCTCGACCTCCTGGACGGGCTCGTGCTTGAGGCACTGGTCGGCGATGCGCTGGGCGAGCGTCTCGATCAGGTCGACGGGGTCGCCGGCGATCACCGCGGTGACCTCCTCGGCGATCACGCCGTAGTGGGCGGTCCTGGTGAGGTCGTCGCCCGCCGCGGCCGGCCGGGTGTCCAGGAAGAGCACGAGGTCGACGACGAAGGTCTGGCCCTCGATGCGCTCCCGTTCGAAGACGCCGTGGTGGCCGCGGGCACGCAGGCCCCGCAGGGTGACGCGGTCCAGCAAACGAATCACTGCTCCCAGAAGACGGCCCCGACCGAGGACAGGGCGAAGGCGGGCACCGTCGCCCGCCGTCCCTCGAATCTACCTCCGGGTGACCGCGGTCCAGACCGTCTACCCGGCAGGGCGGGGCGCCACGCGCGCCGGATCGGCGATTGACGTGAACGTTTCGTGCCGTTCCGGCGACGCTGCGGGCCCTCCTCCGGGGTCAGTCCTCGTCCTCGTCGTCTCCGCTGGTCAGAACGGGTGAGCCGTGGTGCGACCAGATCCGCCAGCCGTCCTGGGTGCGGCGGAAGAGGTTGGTGGAGACGACCTTGCCGCCGACCAGCGGGCCGAGTTCGCCCTCCTCCTCGGCCTCGCCGCCGGAGAGGATGTTCTCGGTGCAGGTGACGAGGGCCACATCGCCCTGCACCTCGCACTCGACGTCGGTCAGGAAGAACTGGATGTACTCGGTGTTGGCCATGATCAGCATGTATGAGCGGGTCACCTGGGCCCGCCCGCGCAGCACCGGCCAGCCCGGGTGGACGCAGACCACGCCGGTCTTGTCGTCGGCGTCCCCGGCGCCCAGCCAGATGGCCTCGACGGCCTCCAGGTCGCCGTTCTCCAGTGCCTCGTAGAGCGCCTGGTTCGCCGCCAGGACGGCCTCGCGGTCCACTTCCAGGGCCGCCGCCCGGTCGCCGCTCATCGCGCCGCCTCCGATCGGCGGGCCGGCCTCGTCGTCGTCCCGCACTGTGCCTCCTGCCGGGCTCCTGCCACGCCTACCCCCTTCGGGCGGCCTGCTGCCAGGCCGCGACCACTCGTACGGCGTCCGCCGTGCCGGCCACGTCGTGCACCCGGACGGCCCAGGCGCCGGCCCGGGCGGAGAGCACGGAGACCGCCGCGGTGGCGTCGTCCCGCTGCCTCGCCGGGCGCAGCTCCCCGGTTTCCGGGTTGGCGAGCAGCGTACCCAGGAAGCGCTTGCGTGAAGCGGCGACGAGCACGGGGCGGCCGAGCGCGGTCAGCGCGTCGAGCCGGCCGAGCAGGGCCCAGTTGTGCTCCGAGGTCTTGGCGAAGCCGAGGCCGGGGTCGAGGACGAGCTGCTCCTCCTTGACGCCGGCGGCCAGCAGGGCGGCCACCCGGGCGGTGAGTTCGGCGGCGACGTCGGCGACCACGTCGTCGTAGACGGCGAGGGAGTCCATGTCGGCGGACTGGCCGCGCCAGTGCATCACCACGAAGGGCGCGCCGGTGGCGGCGACCACCTCGGCCATCCCGGGGTCGGCGAGGCCGCCGGAGACGTCGTTGACCAGCCGGGCGCCGGCCTCCACCGCGGCGGCGGCGACGTTCGCCCGCATGGTGTCCACCGAGACGACCACGCCGGCGGCGGCGAGCTCGCGGACGACGGGGACGACCCGGCGCAGCTCCTCCTCCTCGGTGACCCGCTGGGCGCCGGGCCGGGTGGACTCGCCGCCGACGTCGATCAGGTCGGCGCCCTGGGCGGTGAGCCGCAGGCCGTGCGCCACCGCCGCGGCCGGATCGAGCCACAGGCCGCCGTCGGAGAAGGAGTCGGGGGTGACGTTCACCACCCCCATCACGGCGCAGCGGTCGAGGGTCGGGAGGCCGGGCAGGTTGTCCATGGGGCCATTATCGAGCCACCCGGCGGCCGGAACGGGCGGCCGGAACGCGCCCGCGGCGGGCACCGGGGTCCGGTGCCCGCCGCGGGCGGGTGGTGCGGGCCGAGCCGCGCGGCCGTCGGTCAGGCGGCCTCGGTGACCGCGGCCAGCCTGGCCTGGTCGGGCTCGGGCATGAGGCCCTGGCGCTGCTTGGCGCGGCCCAGGCGCGGCATGCCGAGGGTGATGAAGGCCTCCGCCTGCATCGCCGCGAAGCCGATCCGCGGGAGGTCCCGGGTCTGCTTGTAGACGAGGAAGCGGGGTTCCCACTCCGGCTGGAACTTGGCGTTGAACTTGTACAGCGACTCGATCTGGAACCAGCGGGAGAGGAACACCAGCAGGCCGCGCCAGGCGCGCAGCACCGGGCCCGCGCCGATCCGCTCGCCGCGGGCGAGGGCGGAGCGGAACATCGCGAAGTTCAGCGAGACCCGCTTGACGCCCATGGCGGGGACGGCCTGCAGGGCGGCGACGATGAGCAGCTCGTTGAGGCCGGGGTCGGCCTCGCGGTCGCGGCGCATCAGCTCCAGCGAGATGCCGTCGGGGCCCCAGGGCACGAAGTGCAGCACCGCCTTGAGGTCGCTGCCGGGCGCGCCGGCCGGCTCGCCCTCGGCCGGGGCCTTGTGGGCGGTGACGACGACGCAGCGGTCGTCGGTGGGGTCGCCGAAGCGGCCGAGCGCCATGGAGAAGCCGCGCTCGGTGTCGGTGCCGCGCCAGCGGCAGGCGGCGTCGGCGATCTGCCGGCGCTCCTCCAGGGTGAGGTCGCCGACCCGGCGGACCTGGCAGGAGTAGCCGTTGCGCTCGATCCGCTTGACCATCTGGCGGACGTTGCGCATGGCGCGGCCGGAGAGCGAGAAGGTGGCGGTGTCGACGATCGCCTCGTCGCCGAGCTCCAGCGCGTCGAGACCGGCCTCGCGCGTCCAGACCTCGCCGCCGACCTCGCTGCAGCCCATCACCGCGGGGACCCAGGCGTGCTCGCGGGCCTCCGCCATGAAGACCTTGATCGCGCCGGGCCAGGCCTCGACGTCGCCGACCGGGTCGCCGGAGGCGAGCATCACGCCGGAGACGACGCGGTAGGAGATGGCGGCCTTGCCGGAGGGCGAGAAGAGGACGCTCTTGTCGCGGCGGAGCGCGAAGTAGCCGAGCGAGTCGCGGGTGCCGTGGCGGGCCAGCAGCTCGCGGACCTTGACCTCGTCCTCGACGGTGAGCTCCGGCTCGGGCTTCTCCGGGCGCAGCAGCAGGTAGGCCGAGGTGAAGGCGGTCAGCAGGCCGAGCGCGCCGAGCGAGTAGGCGACCAGGTCGGAGATCCGGTCGGAGCCGTAGCGGATCGGGCCGTCGAAGCCGAAGAGGCCGTAGACCGTCTCCTGCAGTCGCTGGACCGTCGACGGGTCGCCGATCTCCGACTTCGGGTGGACGCTCACGATCAGCAGGCCGAGCAGGACGCTGAAGACGCCCATGACGACCAGGTTGACGAGCGCGCGCCAGCGGGTGCGCGGGTCGGCCTTGGCGTAGAACTCGCGGCGGTGCACCAGGATCACCGCGAACAGCACCAGGGAGATCACGGCGGGACCGGTCTGGTGCCAGCGCAGCAGGTGCAGGGCGGCGCCCACGGGCAGCAGGACGACGACCGCGCGCCAGGCCCGCCGCTTGCGGCGGCGCAGGGCGTGGGCGAGGAGCACCAGCAGGACGCCGACCATGAGCGTGCCCGCCGCGGCGAGCGTGGTGGTCGCGCCCGGCAGCTGCCCGGCGAAGGTGTGCATCCGGGTGTGGCGGAGCTTCGGGAAGACGGCGCTGCAGATGTCGAGCAGGCCGATCAGCAGGCAGGCGTAGCCGACCACGCCCGGAAGCCAGGCGCGGGGGACGGCCGCGGCCTGGGTGCGCAGCGTCTGCAGCCCGCCTCGGCGGGGCTGCTCGGTCGACGGCTCAACGGACACGGGAACGCTCATGGAAGTTCAGCGTAGGGGCTGATCCGGCTCGTCCTGTCACTCCGAAGTAGGAGTTGTGATGGACCTTCATGACTATTCCTTGATCGGGCAATCCGCTGGTCAAGAAGGCCCCGCCGGCGGGCATGCCGGTCGGGCGCCTCCCGGGCCGAGGGGGAGCCTGGGGACGGGTGGTGGACCGCTCCCGGGCCCGGTCCGGAGGGGACCGGGCGACCGGACGGCGGTCGCGGGGACGGCGCGCAGCGGCCGTCACGACGGGGACGGTGGTTCACGCACTGCACTCGGTGGACGCCGCATTCTAGGGCCTCGGTTGCACCCGGATCAGCACCCCGGGCGGCGTCGGGATCCGACGCCCGGTCAGGCTAGCCCCGGTGGCCCGGGGTGGTGGGCGAACGCACGATGAACCCTGGCCCCACCCCTGCCCGACGGAAGGCGCCGCCATGGAACTGACCAGCAGGTCGCTGGTGTACTCGCTGGTCGCGACGGCGGTCGCGGGCCTGGCCGCCACCCTCTGGCTGTGGCCCCGGCTGGCCCGCCAGCGGCCGCTGGCGGTGCTGGGGCGCCTGGGCCTGCTGACGGTGGTTCAGGCCTCGGTGCTGGGGGTGCTGGCGCTGGCGGTCAACAACACGTACAGCTTCTACACCTCGTGGAACGACCTGCTGCACCCGGGCGGGGCCGCCCTGGCGCTGACCAGCTCGGAGCACGCCAGGGGCGCTGCGCCGGACTCCCAGAAGCTGGTCGAGCCGACCTCCGAGGGCGGGCTGGAGACGGTGAAGGACGTGCTGCCGGCGGGCAGGCCGGAGGAGGTCGGGCGGGTCGACTCGGTGAAGGTGACGGGCACCGAGTCGGGGCTGTCCGACCAGGTCTTCGTCTACCTGCCGCCGGAGTACTTCGTCCCGAAGTACGCCCGCGAACGGTTCCCGGTGATGCTGGCGATCGGCGGCTACCCCGGCCCGTCGCTGCACCTGGTGGAGGGGCTGCGGGTGCCGCAGACGGTGTCGGAGCTGGAGCAGGCCGGCCGGATGTCGCCGACGATCGTGGTGATGGCCCGGCCGACGGTGGCGCCGCCGCGGAACACCGAGTGCGTGGACGTGGCCGGCGGCCCGCGGTCGGAGACCTGGTTCACCAAGGACGTCCCGACGGCGATCAGGTCCGCCTACCGGGCGAGCCACTCCCCCGCCTCCTGGGGGGTGTTCGGCTACTCGACCGGGGGGAGCTGCGCGCTGCGGATGGCGATGCGCAGTCCGGACGCCTTCCCGAACGCGGCCGCCCTGCACGCGGACTACCAGGTGCCGAACGACCGCTGGACGGACGGCGACCTCTTCCGGGGCGACGCGCAGGCCGCCTCGCAGTCGGACCTGAACTGGCGGCTGAAGAACCTGCCGGCCCCGCACGCCTCGCTGCTGGTGGTCAGCACCAGGACGGAGGACAACTACCAGGCGACCCAGCAGTTCCTGGCCACCGCCCAGCAGGTCGCGGCGAACAACCCCGACTTCACCGTGGACTCGCTCTTCCTGGACGACGGCGGGCACAGCTTCGAGACCTGGCGCCGGGAGCTCCCCGCGGCCTTGGAGTGGATGAGCGACCGGTTGGCGCCGCCGCCGGACCGCGAGCCGCGGCAGTAGCGCGGCCCCCGCCCCGGGGCGAGCCGCGCGGGGTGCTACGGCGCGGGGTGCTACGGGGCCGAGTGCTACGGGGCGGCGATCAGGCTCATCGCCTCGGCGCGGGTGGCCGGGTCGCGGAGCTGGCCGCGGACGGCCGAGGTGATGGTCTTGGCGCCGGGCTTGCGGATACCGCGCATCGACATGCACATGTGCTCGCACTCGATGACGACGATCGCGCCGCGGGGCTCCAGGATGGTCATCAGGGCGTCGGCGACCTGGCTGGTCAGCCGCTCCTGGACCTGCGGGCGGCGGGCGTAGACGTCGACCAGGCGGGCCAGCTTCGACAGGCCGGTGATCTTGCCGGTGGTGGCCGGGATGTACCCGACGTGCGCGACGCCGCGGAAGGGCACCAGGTGGTGCTCGCAGGTCGAGAAGACCTCGATGTCCTTCACCAGCACCATCTCGTCGTGGCCGATGTCGAAGGTGGTGGTGAGCACGTCCTCCGGCTGCTGCCAGAGCCCCGCGAATATCTCCTTGTAGGCGCGGGCCACCCGGGCCGGCGTCTCCAGCAGGCCCTCGCGGTCCGGGTCCTCGCCCACGGCGATCAACAGCTCGCGCACCGCGTTCTCGGCGCGCTTCTGGTCGAAGTGCCCGACGGTGGGCTCACCGTCGAGAGTCACCGGGTCGATCATGCGGACCTCGCTTGCCTCATTGCCAGTGGGTGGTCGTTCGTCGGGCACCGGGCCCGGCAGCACGAATGCCGCGCCTCCAGGGTACAAACCCCGGTGGCGCGGCATTCATTCCGTACGGGCGGCCGCTCAGCTCTCGGTGGAGCCCTCGGCGGGCGGCAGCTTCATGACGTCCACCGGGGCGGCCTCGTGGGAGGAGGCGACGCCGTTGGTCAGCGCCAGCTCCTTCGGGGACTGCACCGGCGGGCGGGTGGAGGGGGTGCGGCGGGAGGAGCCCGTCCACGCGGGGCGGGCGGGGCGCTTCACGATCGTGGAGAAGATCTCGGCGATCTGCTCCTTGTTCAGCGTCTCCTTCTCCAGCAGCTCCAGCACGAGGTTGTCGAGCACGTCGCGGTTCTCGACCAGGATCTCCCAGGCCTCGTTGTGCGCGTTCTCGATGAGCTTCTTGACCTCCTCGTCCACCAGCCCGGCGATCTCCTCGGAGTAGTCGCGCTGGTGGGCCATCTCGCGGCCCAGGAACGGCTCGGAGTCGCTGGAGCCGAACTTGATCGCGCCGAGGCGCTCGCTCATGCCGTACTGGGTGACCATCGCGCGGGCCGTGGCGGTGGCCTTCTCGATGTCGTTGGACGCGCCGGTGGTCGGGTCGTGGAAGACCAGCTCCTCCGCGGCGCGGCCGCCCAGCATGTAGGCCAGCTGGTCGAGCATCTCGTTGCGGGTGGTCGAGTACTTGTCCTCGTCCGGGAGCACCATCGTGTAGCCCAGGGCACGGCCGCGGGACAGGATGGTGATCTTGTGGACCGGGTCCGCGTTCGGGGAGGCCGCCGCGACCAGGGCGTGGCCGCCCTCGTGGTACGCGGTGATCTTCTTCTCGCGGTCGGACATGATCCGGGTCCGCTTCTGCGGGCCGGCCACGACGCGGTCGATGGCCTCGTCGAGGACGAGGTTGTCGATCAGCTTCTTGTCCGAGCGGGCGGTCAGCAGGGCCGCCTCGTTGAGGACGTTGGAGAGGTCCGCGCCGGTGAAGCCGGGGGTGCGCTTGGCGACGGCCGAGAGGTCGACGTCGGGCGCGATCGGCTTGCCCTTCTGGTGCACCTTGAGGATGTCCAGGCGGCCCTGGAGGTCGGGGCGCTCGACGGCGATCTGCCGGTCGAAGCGGCCCGGGCGCAGCAGCGCCGGGTCCAGGATGTCCGGGCGGTTGGTCGCGGCGATCAGGATGACGCCGCCCTTGACGTCGAAGCCGTCCATCTCGACGAGCAGCTGGTTCAGCGTCTGCTCGCGCTCGTCGTGGCCGCCGCCGAGGCCCGCACCGCGGTGCCGGCCGACGGCGTCGATCTCGTCGACGAAGATGATCGCCGGGGCGTTCGCCTTGGCCTGCTCGAACAGGTCGCGCACCCGGGAGGCACCGACACCGACGAACATCTCGACGAAGTCGGAACCGGAGATGGAGTAGAACGGCACGCCCGCCTCGCCGGCCACGGCACGGGCCAGCAGGGTCTTGCCGGTGCCGGGCGGGCCGTACAGCAGCACGCCCTTGGGGATCTTGGCGCCGACGGCCTGGAACTTCGACGGCTCCTGCAGGAACTCCTTGATCTCCTGGAGCTCCTCCACCGCCTCGTCCGCGCCCGCGACGTCCGAGAACGTGGTCTTCGGGGTGTCCTTGGTGAGCAGCTTGGCCTTGGACTTGCCGAACTGCATGACCCGGGAGCCGCCACCCTGCATCTGGTTCATCAGGAACAGGAAGACGAGGACGATGATGACGATCGGCAGCATCGACAGCAGCAGGCTGACGAAGGTCGACTGTCGCTCCGGGGTGACGGTGTAGTTGTTGGGCAGCTGGCCGTTCTTGTACGACTGCTGGAGCGTGTCGGCGATGGCGTTCGCCTGGCCGTCCGAGACGTACGAGGCCTGGAACTTGCTGCCGCTGGGGGCCTTGCCGTTGGCCTTGGCCGGCAGCTGCTGGCCGTCCTTCAGCTCGATCTTGATCAGGTTCGAGTCACCGGTGGTGAGCTGCGCCTGCTTGACCTGGTTGCTGTTGATCGCCGCAATGACCTGGCCGGTGTCCGCCGTCTTGTAGCCGCTCGAGTCCGAGACGACCTGCATCAACACGATGACGGCGAGGACGGCCAGCACGATCCACATGATCGGCGCACGGAAGTATCGCTTGACGTCCATCCATGCGGGGCGTCGCCGCCCCGTCCCTCCTGCCACTCGACGGCGCTGCGCGGCCTCGGCCGCGGCGCATCCGGTATCTGCTCATGAGAAGAGCGGTTCATTGGACCGTACCGCAGTACCACCCGCACGCGGCGGGAGCACGACGGCACGACGTATTTTCCTACCTCGGCACAACGGGTGGGAACGGCGTGCTGTTCCCACCCGCCGCCCGGACGGCGTCAGCCGCCGTAGACGTGCGGCGCCAGCGTGCCGATGAACGGCAGGTTGCGCAGCTTCTCGGCGTAGTCGAGGCCGTAGCCGACCACGAACTCGTTGGGGATGTCGAAGCCGACGTACTTGACGTCGATCTCCACCTTGGCGGCGTCCGGCTTGCGCAGCAGGGTGCACACCTCGAGCGAGGCGGGGCGGCGCGAGCCGAGGTTGCCGAGCAGCCAGGACAGCGTCAGACCGGAGTCGATGATGTCCTCGACGATCAGCACGTCCCGGCCGGCGATGTCGGTGTCGAGGTCCTTGAGGATCCGCACCACGCCGGAGGACTTGGTGCCCATCCCGTAGGAGGAGACGGCCATCCAGTCCATGGTCACCTGGGAGTGCAGCGTCCGGGCGAGGTCGGCCATCACCATGACGGCGCCCTTGAGCACGCCGACCAGCAGCAGGTCCTTCCCGGCGTAGTCCCGGTCGATCCGCTCGGCCAGCTCAAGCAGCTTGGCGTCGATCTCGTCCTTGCTGATGAGCACCTTCGCCAGGTCGGCGCCCATGTCGTTCTGATCCACCGGGGATACGTCCTCAAACGTTCGGGGTCTGTGTCGGCGGCGGCTACGCGACCGGATGCCGCTAGTCGCTCTGCCGCCGAAACACCAGCGTGCCACACCGGCGGGTCGCTTCGACCCCCCCGGGTAGGTGCAGCGGCCCCTGGCCGCGCCAGCCGGTGACCAGCAGGTCGACGCTCTCCAGGTGCCGGGCGAACAGGCCGCCGGCAGGGCAACCCGCACGCAGCGCGGCCCGGCGCAGCACCCGGCGGCGGACCGCGGGCGGCAGTTCGGCGAGCCGGCCGACGTCCAGGGAGCCTTCGGCCGTTCGGAGGTCGCGCTCGGCGAGGGCGGCCCACTGGTCGAGCGCGTCGGCGTCGTCGCGGAACAGCCGGGCGGTGCGGGCGAGCGCCTCGACCACGCCGCCGCCGAGGTGCTTCTCCAGCACCGGCAGCACCTCGTGGCGGACCCGGGCGCGGGTGTAGGCCGGGTCGGAGTTGTGCGGGTCGTCCCAGACCGGGATGGACTGCGCCGAGCAGGCCTGGCGGGTGGCGGCGCGGTCGAGTTCGAGCAGCGGCCGGCGGTAGCGGCCCTTCTGGGCGGGCATGCCGGCCAGCGAGCGGGCGCCGGAGCCGCGGGCGAGGCCGAGCAGGACGGTCTCGGCCTGGTCGTCGCGGGTGTGGCCGAGCAGGACGGCGAGCGCGCCGTGGCGGTCGGCGGCGGCGTCGAGGGCGGCGTAGCGGGCGTCCCGGGCGGCGTTCTCCGGGCCGCCGTCGCGGCCGACCCGGACGGGGACGGCCTCCACCGGGTCGAGGCCGAGTTCGCGCAGCCGGACGGCGACCTGCTCGGCGCGCTCGGCGGAACCGGCCTGCAGGCCGTGGTCGACGGTGACGGCGCCCACCCGCAGGCCGAGCTTGGGGGCCTCGAAGGCGGTGGCGGTCGCCAGGGCCATCGAGTCGGCGCCGCCGCTGACGGCGACCAGCACGAGCGGCGAGCCGGGGGCGGCGGGGGTGCGCGGCAGCCCGGAGGGGTGGCGGCGGGCGTTGCCGATCAGGGTGGTGGCGCCGGCCGGCACGAGCGCGGCGGCGGCGGGCCGGCTCTGCGGGGCGCGGACCGGTGCGGCGACGGGGACGCCGGCCTCGGCCGCGAGGTCGGCGAGGGTGCGGCGGACGGCGAGGCGTATCGCCGCGACGGCGGGGTGTGGGCCCACGGGGTGCACTCCTTGACGGAGAGGGGGAGGGACGGCGGCCGGCCCGGGCGGCGGGGCGGGGAACCTCGCACGCTCACGGTCACCGGGCGCTCACAGATGGTCGCAGAAAGCGGCCCGCTGCCAGGCCGTGCACGCCAGCGCGGGGTCCACGGTCCCACGTACGGGTGAATGGAAAAACGTTCATTCGGCCGCCGTCGGCCCGGGTTGGGCAGGTGTGCGGTCGCCGGCGGACGGGTCAGCGGGCCACCCGGGCGACCCAGGCGGCCGGGTCGTGGATCTCCTCCTTGGTCGGCAGGGTGTTCGGCGACGTCCAGATCCGGTTGAAGCCGGCCATGCCGACCCGGTCCACCACGCCGCGGACGAAGACCGCACCGTCCTGGTACTGGCGCAGCTTGGCGTCCATGCCGAGCAGCCTGCGCAGCACCAGGTCCAGCCGGCTGGCGCCGCGGTCGCGGCGACGCTGGAACTTCTCCCGGATCTCGGCGACGCTCGGCACCACCGCGGGGCCGACGCCGTCCATGACCACGTCGGCGTGGCCCTCCAGCAACGACATCACCGCGGTCAGCCGGCCCAGCACCTCGCGCTGGCCGGGCGACTGGACGGCCTCCAGCAGGGTCTGCGGGCCCGAACCGTCGCCGCGCCCGCCGAGGCCCGGGAAGCCGTCCGCGACGACCTCGCGGGCCCGCTCCAGCAGCGCGCCGGGGTCGATGTCGGTCTGCGCCAGGAAGGACTGCACCTCGGACTGGATGTGGTCGCGCAGCCACGGCACCGCGCTGAACTGGGTGCGGTGGGTCTCCTCGTGCAGGCAGACCCAGAGCCGGAAGTCGTGCGGGTCCACGTCCAGCTCCCGCTCGACCTGGACGATGTTCGGCGCGACCAGCAGCAGCCGGCCCGGGCCGGGCGGCTCGGGGCCGCGGCGTGGCTTGTCGAAGAGCCCGGCGGGGCTGTCCGGCGGCTCGGCGGGCGCGAAGGTCTCGTACTGGCCGAGCACCTTGGTGGACAGGAAGGCCAGCAGCGCGCCGACCTCGATGCCGGTGGCCTTCTCGCCGATGCTGCCGAACACCTGGGAGCCGGCGCTCTCGCTGCGGCGGGCCTGGAGGCGGTCCACCAGCGGCTGGACGATGGTGCGGAAGCCCGCGACGTTGGCGCGCACCCAGCCGGGCCGGTCGACCACCAGCACCGGGGTGGCCTCGGCGTCGGACAGCCGGGCGGGCCTGAGCCCGGTGTAGCCGCGCACGTGCTCCTCGGCCTCCAGGGCGTGCCGGCGCAGCTCGGCGACCACCTTGACGGCCTCCTCGCGGGTCACCTCCGGGCCCGGCCTGGCCAGCCGGGTGGCGGTCGCGACCGCGAGGTTCCAGTCGACCATTCCTGCTCCGCCGCTCGCGCTCGTCATGCCCTCACCGTACGTGCTCCGGGGCGGTGGAGGGAGGGAACCTGCCGTGCCGGTGCCGGGGTGCCGCGGCGGGCGGGTCAGCGGCAGCCGCAGGCGGCGATCCTGGCGACGATCCGGTCGACCGCGCCGCGGGCGTCGCTCCCGTTCGTCCGGCTCATCAGCGCGAAGACCAGCACCCGGCCGTCGGCGTCGACGACGGTGCCGGCCAGGGTGGCCACGCCGGAGAGGGTGCCGGTCTTGGCCCGGACGACGCCGGCCGCCCCGGCGGCGCCGGAACGGGCGCCGAACCGGTTGACCAGGGTGCCGGTGAATCCGGCGACCGGCAGGCCGGTCAGCACCGGGCGCAGCCCGGGGTGGTCGGGGGCGGCGGCCCGGGCGAGCAGTTCGGTGAGGGTGATCGGCGGGATCAGGTTCTTGCTGCTGAGGCCGCTGCCGTCGTTGAGCACCACGCCCGCCGTCGGGACGGCGAGCGCCGTGAGCGCCTGGAGGGTGGCGGCGGAGGCGCCCTCGAAGCTCGCCGGCTTCCCGGCGGCGATCGCGACCTGCCGGGCGACGGCCTCGGCGAGGGTGTTGTCGGAGGTGGTGAGCAGCCGCTCGACGAGCCGCGGGACGGTCGGCGACCGGACCTCGGCGATCGCGGCGGCGCCGGCCGGGGCGGTGGTCCGCGCGGGGGTGCCGTCGACGGCCACGCCCTCGGCGCGCAGCCGGTCGGCGAAGGCCCCGGCGGCCTGCCCGGCGGGGTCGAAGACCCGGGCGGGGGCCTCGTCGGGGGACTTCGGGTCGATCCGGCCCTCGTCGACCATCAGCGGGGTGACCGCGGCGATGTTGGTGGCGTCGTGCTCGGGGTGGAGCAGCGGGCCGGTGTAGAGCGAGGTGTCGTAGCCGAGCCGGACGGTGGTGGTGCCGGCGGCCTTGAGGGCGGCCGCGGTGCGGGCGGCGAGGTCGGTGAGCGAGGCCGGGGCGGTGTCGGCGTCCACCGGCTGGCCGCCGACACGGACCTGGTCGGCGGGGAGCGCGGTGAGGGTCGGGTCGCCGCCGCCGACGAGGGTGATGCTGCCGGGGTCGCTGCCGCGGACGACGGTGGTGGCGATCCGGGTGGTCGGCGGGATCAGCGCGAGCGCGGCGACGGCGGTGGCGAGCTTGGTGGTGGAGGCGGGGGTGGCCGGGGTGTTCTCCCCGGAGCCGTACAGCAGCGTGCCGGTGGTGGCGTCGGCGACCGCGAGGTTCAGCGTGGCGAGGGCGCCGTCGTGGACGGCCGGGTCGAGGGAGCGGTGCACGCCGTCGCCGGTGGGCACGCCGGCGGCGTCCGCGGCGGCGAGCACCGGGCCCTTCACCGGGGCGCTGCGGTGCCGGCGGGCCGTGCCCTTGCCCGACCCGGAATCGTTCTTCCTGTCGTCGGCGCCGGTGCTCCGGCGGTGGGCGCCGTCGGTGCCGTCGTCCGAGCGGTGCCGGTCCTGCCGGCCGGCGGCCGGGCCGGGATCGGCCGCCGCGGTGGGTGCGGCGAGCGGTCCGGCGACCGCGAGCACCGTCGCGACGGCTCCGGCGGCGACGGCCCGGCGACCCCTCCACACCCGTGCACGCGCGTTCACCGACCGGCCCCTTTCCCGAGCACTCCCTGCCGTGCGAGACACTGGATTCTGTCAGTTTCTACCTTGGAGGAACCTTGGAGTTCGACGTCCTGATCGAGATCCCGAAGGGCTCGCGCAACAAGTACGAGGTCGACCACGAGACCGGTCGTCTGCGCCTTGACCGCATGCTCTTCACCTCGACCCGCTACCCGGCCGACTACGGCTACGTCGAGGGCACGCTCGGCGAGGACGGCGACCCGCTGGACGCGCTGGTCATCCTGGACGAGCCGACCTTCCCGGGCTGCCTGATCAAGTGCCGCGCCATCGGCATGTTCCACATGACCGACGAGGCCGGCGGCGACGACAAGCTGCTCTGCGTCCCGGCGACCGACCCGCGCTGGGAGCACCTGCGGGACATCCACCACGTCTCGGAGTTCGACCGCCTGGAGATCCAGCACTTCTTCGAGGTCTACAAGGACCTGGAGCCCGGCAAGTCGGTGGAGGGCGCCAACTGGGTCGGCCGCGCCGAGGCCGAGGCCGAGATCACGGCCTCGATCAAGCGCCTGGAGGAGAAGGGCGGCCACTGAGCCGTCCCTCCCCTCGGTTCTCCGGGGTGACGCGAGGGCCGGGGCGGGCAGCACGTGTGCTGTCCGCCCCGGCCCTCGTGCGTCCGCGGGCGGTGTCAGTCCGCGTCGTCCAGCCGGAAGCCGACCTTCAGTCCGACCTGGTAGTGCTCGATCCGGCCGTCCACGAGGTGTCCGCGGACCTGGGTCACCTCGAACCAGTCCAGGTTCCGCAGGGTGCGGGACGCCCGGTCGATGCCGTTGCGGATCGCCTGGTCGATGCCCTCGGCGGAGGAGCCGACGATCTCGGTGACTCGGTAGACGTGGTCGGTCATGGCGCATCTCCCAGCAGTGGGTGACGAGGGACGGTGTGCGGGCCCTCGTCCACCGTGCCGCAGGACGCCGCGGCCCGCGCGCCGAGCGGGCGCCTGCGGGCCGCGGCGCGGGCCCCCCGGGGGGGGCCCCGGGGGGGCGGGGGGGGGGGGGGTGTGGTGGGGGGCGGGGGGGGGGGGGGGTTGAAAAAAGCGGGGGGGCGCAAGGGG